>NZ_JAMYRK010000013.1:0-129869 GCF_040321335.1 Mesorhizobium sp. M0437 | reverse complement strand
AAGCTGAAGATCGTCGATCCGGGCGCGCTGATCCTGCGCCATGCCTGCACCGGCTGCGGCGTCCACATGCACGGCCCGGTCGAGCGCGACCACGCGTTCAAGGGGCTGTCCTTCATCCATCCGGAACGCTTCCAGGAAGACGGCTGGTCGCCGCCGGGCTTCACCGCCTTTGTCTCCTCGATCATTGAGTCCGGTGTCGATCCGAGCCGCATGGACGGCATAAGGTCACAGCTGAAGTCGATCGGGCTCGAACCTTATGATTGCCTCAATCCAGGACTGATGGACTATATCGCCACCTGGACGGCCAAGCGGTCCGGCGCGTTGCCGGCCTAGTAGCCGCTCGACTATCATCGATCGAGCCGGGCGACGCCGCCCGGCTCTTTCACATTTGGAACAACGATGCCCGCACCTGCTATTCTCGTCGATGCCGACGCTTGCCCGGTGAAGGCCGAGGTCGAAAAAGTCGCCGAGCGGCACGGCATCGTCGTCACCTTCGTCTCCAATGGCGGCTTGCGTCCGTCGCGCGATCCGATGATCCGCAATGTCGTCGTCTCCAAGGGCGCCGATGCCGCCGACGACTGGATCGTCGAAAACGCCCGGTCCAACGACATTGTGGTGACCGCCGATATCCCGCTTGCCGCGCGCGCGGTGGCGCTTGGCGCCCATGTGCTCGGCCCGACGGGACGCCCGTTTACGCCGGAAACGATCGGCATGGCGGTGGCAATGCGCGATCTCAAGCAGCATCTGCGCGAGACCGGCGAAAGCAAGGGCTACAATTCGAGCTTCGCGCCGCAGGACCGCTCGCGGTTCCTAGGCGAGCTTGACCGCATCCTACGGCGAGCGCTGAAATCCGCGTCAGCGGACTGAAGGCCATGGCGACTGGTACCCCGACCAAGATGCCCATGCAACGCCACACGCCGTTCGCGGTGTCGGCCTGCATCGGCGCGGCAGCCTTTGGCGCCGCGCTGGTCTGGCGTGCGCCGCTTGCCTATTCGATCGGCGCCAATGTGTTCTTTGCCGCCTATCTCGTCCTTGTCATCGCCCATATGCCGCGGCTTACCGGCAGCTATCTGCGCAAGAATGCAGGCGACACGGACCTGCCGGTACTGGCCATCTTCGCGGTCACGCTGATTGTCGTCGCTATTGCCATCATGTCGTTGTTTCAATTGATCAACAGGGAGAAGAGCGCGGACACCGTCGAGCTTATGGTGGCGCTGCTGTCTATCCCGCTTGGCTGGTTGACCATCCATGCGATGGCGGCACTTCACTACGCGCATATCTACTGGTTGGATGGCGATGCGATGGATGGCGACACAAAAAAGAAAATTCCGGTCGGCGGCCTTGACTTCCCGGGCGGCAAGCGGCCGGAAGGCTCGGATTTCCTCTATTTCGCTACGGTGATCGGCATGACGGCGCAAACCGCCGACACCAACATCACGACCTCGCAAATGCGCCGTGTCGTGCTTGTGCATTCGATCCTGTCGTTCTTCTTCAACACGGTCATCGTGGCAGCCGCGGTCAACCTCGCCGTCAGCCTCGGCAGTCCGTAATAAATCCGTGATCGGGTGAAACATCGCTTAGGCTGGCGACGTATTGGGAGGAGAAGAGATCTGACAGGCCATGCGGAACCGCTTGGCAGGGAGGCACGGAAAACATGGAATCAGTTGCCAGAGGCGAAGCCAGCACCGAGGCAGATAGCGCTGCTTCGACGGATGCGACGCTGATCTATCGCCAGTCGCGCTGGACGCGGCTGACGCATTGGCTGTGGGCGATCGCGCTGTTCTTCATGCTGCTTTCCGGCCTGCAGATCTTCAACGCCCGCCCACAGCTCTACATCGGCAAGGAGTCGGGTTTTGGCTACAACAACACCGTCTTCGCCATTGGCGCCGAGAATACGGCGACTGGCCCGCGCGGCTATACCGAAATCTTCGGCAAGCGCTTCGATACCACTGGCGTGCTCGGCTGGTCGGGTCCGGCCGGCCAGGAGACCTCCCGTGCCTTCCCGTCCTGGGCGACGATCCCTTCCTATTACGATCTCGGCACCGCGCGCGTTGTTCATTTCTTCTTCGCCTGGGTGCTGACCACCACGCTGCTGGTCTGGCTGGTCGCCAGCCTGATCAACGGCCATTTGCGCCGCGATCTTGCCCCGCGCCTCGATGATTTCAGGCGCCTGCCGCGAGACATTGTCGAGCACGCCAAACTCAGGTTCCATCACACGCGCGACTACAACACGCTGCAGAAGCTGGCCTATGGCGGCGTGCTGTTCGTGCTGCTGCCGCTGATGATCGTCACCGGCCTTGCCATGTCGCCGAGCATGGATTCGGTGCTGCCGTTCCTGAATGATCTGCTCGGCGGCCGGCAGACGGCGCGCACCATTCATTTCACGGTGATGCTGCTGCTCGTCGCCTTCTTCATCATCCACATCCTGATGATCCTCGCCGCCGGCCCGATCAACGAGCTGCGCTCCATCATCACCGGCTGGTACCGAACCGACACGCCGGCGCATGGCGACAAAGCGCCAGAGAGGAGTGCCTGACATGGCGAAATTCGAGATCAGCCCCAAGCTACAAATAAGCCGAAGAAAGTTCCTGACCTCGGCCAGCCTCGGCCTTTCCGGCATCATGCTGTCGGGCTGCGACGCCTTCGACAGCCAGCTTGGCGTCGGCAACGGCCTGCGCAGCTTCCTCGAAAGCGCCAATGGCATGACCTGGCGGGCGCAGCGACTGCTTGCCGGCGCTGATGCGCTGGCGCCGGAGTTCACCGAGGCCGACATTCGCCAGCCGCAGCGGCCGAACGGCGTCACCGCACCGGACGACGATTTCTACAAGGGCCTGCTCGCCAGCGATTTCGCCGACTGGCGGCTGGAGGTTTCAGGCCTCGTCGAAAAACCGCTGTCGCTGAGCCGCGAGCAGCTGATGAACATGCCGAGCCGCACCCAGATCACCCGCCACGACTGCGTAGAAGGCTGGAGCTGCATTGCCAAATGGACCGGCACGCCGCTGTCGCTGGTGCTCGACCAGGCAGTGGTCAAGCCGCAGGCGCGCTACGTCATGTTCCACTGCCTCGATACGATCGACCGCAGCCTGGCCGGCGATATCAAATATTACGGCTCGATCGACCTGGTCGATGCCCGCCATCCGCAGACGATCCTTGCCTATGGCCTCAACGGCAAGCCGTTGCCGGTCGAAAACGGCGCGCCGCTGCGCGTCCGCGTCGAGCGCCAGCTCGGCTACAAGATGCCGAAATACCTCTACAAGATCGAGCTGGTCGACGGCTTCGCCAATCTCGGCGGCGGCAGAGGCGGCTATTGGGAGGACAATGGCTACGACTGGTACGGCGGCATCTGACCGAAACCTGACCCAAGCTTCATCTAACTGTCGTCGTCGCTGTCGTCGCCGTCGCTGCGCAGGGCCGGATTCAGGTCAGGATTATCGTCAGGGGTGACAAGCTTGCCCAGCCCGTGCGGTCCCTGGTAGTTGCCGTGGGTATCGAAGTTGGGGTTGCCCTGATTGTCGAATTGCGGCGTCGGATCGATCGATTGGTCGTAACGGCGCGGGCGCGGCTTCGGATAGTAATTATCGGAATGATGGCGATGCGAATTGCCGTTGTCGAGAATGGCGCCTACCACCGCCGACGATAATGGCTGCGGCGACGTCGCCAGCAGAGGGATTGCGGTCGGGGCCGGCGACTGCGAATTCGGCCGAGCAACCATTGTCGACCCAGATGCCGCCGCCGTCATAGCCCCAGCTTCTACCGTATACGCAACGCGCCTTCGAAAGCCTGGAGGTCAACTGCACGCCGCGGCGCGTATCGACCCCGCAATAGGAATAGCGGTAATCGGCGCTGGAGCAGACCACGCGTTTTGCCCCCGCAGCCTGCGCTGCCGCCGGCAGCAGCGAAAGCTTCGCCGGATTGCCCAGGATGCAAACCAGGAACATCATCGAACCGGTAACCGTCATCCGTGTCGACATCGCAACTCTCCATCAGGGTCCGCTATCGACAGAATGGCACCTCTGTGTAAATCTGACAACCGGACGGGCTCAGCGAGGTTATATTAATGCGCGCTAAGATGATCGCCACAACTATACTTGCCCTTTCTGCCTGGTTGGCTTTGTCGCTGCTGCCGGCCCGGGCGGACGACAGCCTCAAGCGCATCATCGACCAGAAGGCACTGACGATCGGCGTGGCGCTCAACCCGCCATGGATCCTCAAGAAGGCCGACGGGAAGTTGGCCGGCTATGATGTCGACCTGACCAGTGCGCTGGCGTCTGATCTCGGCGTCGACCTGAAGCTGGTCGAGGTGCCCTGGAACGACCTTAAGACAAGACTGCTCAAGGGTGATTTCGACATGATCGCGGCTGGCTACGCCAGCACGCCGGAACGCGCACGCGAGGTGGTGTTCTCCAACCAGACCGGCACCGCCGATATCCGCATGGTTGCGACGATCGCCAGCCTTGGGAAAAGGCCGGGAAAGGCAGTGGCGGCGCCGGGATACAAGATCGCCGTGCTGTCCAATTCCACCGATGAAGCCGCCGCGAAGGAAGCTTTTCCCAAGGCGACCATCCTGTCTTTCGACAATACCTCAGATGTTTTCGCCGCGATCATCGGCGGCGACGCACAGGCAATGGTCGCGACATCGCCAACGCCCCAAATGGCCGCCAGGCTCTATGACGCGAAGTTGACAATGGTGGGCGGCCCGCTGTTGCGGACGCCGGAGGCGTTTGCGATGCGCCCGGACGATGTGCGCCTCATCCAATACGTCAACAACTGGATCGGCGCGCGCACCGCCGACGGCACCATAGGCGGCGTGCGCCGCTACTGGTTCGGCAGCTTCAAATGGATGTCGCGGTTCGACACCAGCGCCAAGCCGGAGCCCGCCAAACAATAGCGTCGCGCGACTGCTTATGCGACCTTGTCGATCAGCGACCGTATTTCAGCGACAGTGGCGCGCTCGCTCCATGATCGTCGGATTCAGCTGTTTCACGGCCGCAAAATTCGCTTTGGTCCCCTTGGCCGGCATGTGCTAGCGTTGCCAGATGAAAAGTCGTTCCCCCAAATTAGATCGCTCGCCAAAGAGCGGACACTATGTCCTGACGAGCAGTCGAGGCGCCAAAATCAGCGCCGTCGAAGGTATGAAGCTAAGTCCACGCATGGGGCATATCCTTGAGCAAAGCTCGCAGCGTGGGCTGAGCGGTGATGAGCGACGCAAGCTCATCAAAGAACAGGCGCGCAAGAAGTAGCGGACCTTGGTCTATGCCGCAGAATCCGATCCTCTGTGCTATCCGGGCACGACCGTCCTTCGCAACCTCCTCGACATTCATGATCAGTCCGAGCTCGACGAGTTTGAGCTCGCTCTGTTTCTGACCCGGGCCGATGAGGCTTTTCCAGCTGGTGATCTGGATTATCCGCACTATCTGGCACTGCATCGTCACCTGTTTCAGGACGTCTATGCGTGGGCCGGTGAACCGCGCACCATCCGCATCGGCAAGGGCGGTAACTGGTTTTGCTACCCTGAGTACATCGATGCCGAGATGCAGCGGGTTTTCGGAGAACTCTCAGCCGCCGGCCATTATTCCAGCACATCAGCCGAGGTCTTTGCAGCTGGCGCAGCGCACGTTCTCGCTGAGATCAATGCGATACACCCCTTCCGAGAAGGCAACGGCCGCACTCAGCTGGCGTTTCTGGCGATATTAGCCGATAACGCCGGCCATGGTTTCGACGATGACGAGCTGGATCGCGATCGTGTAATGAAGGCCATGATCTCAAGCTTTTCCGGCGACGAAGCCCCACTCACGCGCCTGATTCAGGACATTGTCGCTTAAGGGCTGCCTACCGATCCTGGCTGATGTTGCCTGTCCTCGGAAAGGTTAATGCGCTGCCGTCGGCTGTAATCAGTCGCTAGAGATGCGCTTGAGCCTGTCCAGTTAATTGGCTGCCTGTCCGTTCGCATCGCTTCAGGGTTGGCAGTGACGCTCGGTTGCTCGTGAAAGGCTCACGCAACCTTGTCGATCAGCGGCTTCAGCGCCGGGTGGATTTCCGGCGAGGCGTGCTTGATCAGCGTCAGCAGCGCGCGCTCGTTCTCATGCAGCGGCCGGTCGCCGATGTGTTCGGCGAGCCACTTCGCTTCGCCGGCGTCGACCGTCTCGGCGCGGCGGGCCAGTGCCTCGGCTGCCTTGTTCCTCGATTCCCATTCGGCCTCGACGTCGCCCGGTGAGAGATAGGCTTCCATGATGTCGGACAGGCCGCCCGATACCATGCGGCTGAAGAACCCGCCGATCTCCGGATCGGCCTGCTCGAAGAACGAATCCCGGCGCAGCGCCACGTCGCGCACCGGCGGTTCGTAGCCGGCCGAACACATGACGAAATTGGCGATCGCCTTGACGAACAGATCGTTCCAGGACGGATCGTTGTCGCCCGCCGCTGTCCGCTCGTTGATCTCGAACAGCACCTCGGCCTCGGCGCGGCTGATGGCGATGTTGCCATCGCCGCCGTAGGCGTAAAGGATGCGGCGCAACAGCTCGACCTCAGCCTTGGCAATCGACCCAGGGATAAGCCTGCCGCCGGTCATCAGCGGCCCCTTGCCGTCCACGACCGCATGAGCGACCTGCTCCAGCGCATAGCTGGAAAGCGTGCTCGGCGATGATTTGGCAACTTCCAGCACATGCACCAGCAGCTCGAGTTCGGTCTGGCTGTCGACCATGCCGTCGCGCGAAATCGTCCGGATCAGCCAGTCAGCATTGTCTTGCGAAACATAGCCCGCCGGCTTTTCCTGGTGGACGATGAAATCGGTGACGGCCTCGACGAAAAACTCAAGCCATTCTGCGCATTTGTCCCTCGCCGTTGCATCCAGCGCAAACAGCGCCTCGGCCTCGCCGCGCGTTACTAGGCCGTCGCCGAACACTTCGCCGCGCAGCATGACCACGTCTTCCGCCGTGATCCGATTTTTCGAGGCCAGCCCGGCCACCGGCGCGCTCATGATCAATTCGCCCATTGTCTTCCCCGCCCGCCGCCGGTAATTGCCGGCCCTTATGCGGTATATCGGCAAGGTCTTGAGAAACCGGCAAGCGGCGTGGTTAGCGAAGGCTTGCCCGTAAAGAAGGCCCGCGGAAGACCTGGCAGTAAAAATGTCGCCGGCAGGTGACAAGGTGTCGTCCACGGGCTATGGATGACGAGTCGAGGGCTCCTGACCGAGTCCTACCTGTTTGTGGGAGAGAGCAGCGAGAGCTGCCGCCGAAGGGGAAATCGCCCGAAATCTCTCAGGCAAAAGAACCGTAGACGGGAAAGACACTCTGGAAAGTCGGGGCTTGCCCCCGCGCCGAAGGTGTAAGCGCTGCCGACAGAGTTACGGGGCGCGAGTCTCTCAGGCTTCAGACAGAGGGGCACGGACTGGTCGCCATTCGCGGCCGCTTGCGTGCGACTCTGGAGATGACATGACGGGCGACGATACCAAACACCTTCCCCTCGAAGATCTGCACATGGCAGCTGGTGCGCGCTTTGGCGCCTTCGCCGGCTGGTCGATGCCGCTGACCTATCCGGCCGGCGTGATGAAGGAGCACCTGCACAGCCGTGAGCATGCCGGCCTGTTCGACATCTCGCACATGAAGCTGTTCGAAATCAGCGGTACGGGGGCAGCAGCGCTTCTGAACCGCGCCTGCCCGTTCGATGCCGGCGCACTTGAGGTTTCCCAGTCCAAATACACGTTCTTCCTCAATGAGGCGGCCGGCATTCTGGACGATCTGATCGTCACCAGGCTCGGCGCCGAGCGCTTCATGATGGTCGCCAATGCCGGCAACGCCGCCGCCGACGAAAAGCATCTGCGCGCACTGGCCAAAAATTTCGATGCAGAGGGCGATTTCGATGTAAAAGTGGATGCGCTCGACCGCGTCTTCCTGGCCATACAGGGCCCCGAGGCGTGGGCTGCCCTTTCCCGCGCCGGCATCGAGACCGGTTCGCTGGTGTTCATGCACGGCATCGAGCCGCGCGAAAAATGGTTCATGAGCCGGTCCGGCTATACCGGCGAAGACGGCTTCGAGATCGGCCTGCCGGAAGCGGATGCAAGAAACCTCGTCGCCAGGCTGCTCGAGGACGAGCGGGTGATGTGGGTCGGCCTTGCCGCCCGCGACAGCCTGCGGCTCGAAGCCGGACTGTGCCTGCACGGGCTGGACATCACGCCGGAGATCGATCCGGCCAGCGCCGGGCTGATGTGGGCCATCCCCAAGGAGGTTCGCGCCTCTGGCGCCTTCATCGGCGCCGATGCGCTGCGCGCCATCCTGGAGCGTGGTCCGGCGCAAAAACGCGTCGGCCTGAAGCCGGAAGGCCGCCAGCCGGTGCGCGCCGGTGCTGCCCTTTTCGATGCTGACGGCAACCCTGCCGGCCATGTCACCTCAGGCGGCTTCGGCCCCTCGGCCGGTCATCCGGTCGCCATGGGCTACGTCCAGACGCCGCTTGCCAAATCCGGCGCAAAACTGTTCGCCGATGTCCGCGGGACGAAAATCCCGGTCGACATCCACCCCTTGCCCTTCACGCCCCATCGCTACCGCAAAGGATGATTTCAATGGCAAAGACCTATTTCACCGAAGATCACGAATGGCTGCGCGTCGAGGGCGGCATCGCCACGGTCGGCATCACCGATTACGCGCAGCAGCAGCTCGGCGATCTCGTCTTCGTCGAACTGCCGGAGCCGGGGAAGAAGCTGGCCAAGGGCGACACCGCCGTGGTGGTCGAATCGGTCAAGGCCGCATCGGACGTCTACGCGCCGGTCGACGGCGAGATCACCGAGGCCAACACCTCGCTGTCATCGGATCCTTCACTCGTCAATTCGGCGGCAACCGGCGACGGCTGGTTGTGGAAGATGAAGCTGGCCAATGAGCGCCAACTCGACGGACTCCTCGATGAAGCCGCTTACAAAGCCCATATTGGTTGATAGCAGGACCAGGAAGATGACCGCAGCACCCTACCCCTTCTCGGCTCGCCATATCGGCCCGGGCCTCCATGACGTCAGAGCCATGCTGGCGACGATCGGCGTTCCTTCGGTCGAGACCCTGATCAGCCAGGCAGTGCCGAAGTCGATCCGGCTCGACCGGCCGCTGGCCCTGCCCGCGCCCGCAACCGAAGCGGAAGCGCTGGCCGAGCTCGCGGCGACGATGGCAAAGAACACGGTGCAGAAGAGCTTCATCGGTGCCGGGTATCATGGCGTCCACGTGCCGCCGGTGATCCAGCGCAACCTGTTCGAGAACCCGGCCTGGTATACGGCTTACACGCCTTACCAAGCCGAGATCAGTCAGGGCCGGCTGGAGATGCTGTTCAACTTCCAGACACTGGTGACGGAACTGACCGGCCTGCCGGTGGCATCGGCCTCGCTGCTCGACGAGGCGACGGCGGTGGCCGAAGCGGTTGGGATCGCGCTGCGCCATCATCGCGACAAGCGCACCAAGGTGGCACTGGCCGGCACGCCGCACCCGCAGACGCTGGACGTCGTGCGCACCCGCGCCGAGCCGCTCGGCATCGAGGTCGACGGCGAGGTGATCGACGACAACACCGCCGCCCTGCTGGTCTCCTGGCCCGATACATTCGGCGTCTACGGCGACCACAAGGCAGCGATCGACAGGGCCCGTGCTGCCGGCGCGCTGGTCGTCTTCATCGCCGACCCGCTTGGCCTGACGCTGACCGATGCGCCGGCCAGGCTTGGCGCCGACATCGCCGTCGGCCCGATGCAGCGTTTTGGCGTGCCGATGGGCTTTGGCGGGCCGCACGCCGCCTATTGCGCCGTCTCCGACAGGCTGACGCGGCTGATGCCCGGCCGGCTCGTTGGCCAGTCGACGGATAGCAAGGGCCGTCCTGGTTATCGCCTCGCTTTGCAGACACGCGAACAGCATATCCGCCGCGACAAGGCGACGTCCAACATCTGCACCGCACAGGCGCTGCTCGCCAATATGGCGACGGCCTACGCGATCTGGCATGGCCCTGCCGGGCTGCAGGCGATTGCCGGCCGCGTCCACACGCTGGCCAACCGCCTGGCTGCCGGCCTCAAGGCAGCGGGCGTTTCGGTGGTCGGCGACAGCCATTTCGACACGGTGACCGTGAAAGTGAAGGGCAGAGCCGGCGCGATTGCCGCCGCCGCAGAAAAGACCGGCCGGCTGCTGCGCGTCATCGACGCCGACCATGTCGGCATCAGCTTCGACGAGACCTCCACCGAGGCCGATCTGGAGGCGATCGCAGCACTTTTCGGCGCCAAGGCCGGCGTTGCCGCCGGCAGTTCCATGCCAGGAAAACCGCGCGGCAAGGAGTTTCTCACCCAGCCCGTCTTCCGCGAAAACCACTCGGAAACCGACATGATGCGCTTCCTGCGCCGGCTGGCCGACAAGGACCTGGCGCTCGACCGCGCCATGATCCCGCTCGGCTCCTGCACCATGAAGCTCAACGCCGCCGCCGAAATGATGCCGGTGAGCTGGCCTGATGTCGCCAACCTGCATCCCTTCGCGCCGGCAAACCATTCGATAGGCTATCGCGCCATGATCGACGAGCTGGAAGGCTGGCTGGCCGAGATCACCGGCTTCGACGCGGTGACCCTGCAGCCCAATGCCGGCAGCCAGGGCGAATATGCCGGGCTGCTCGCCATTCGCGGCTATCATCTCTCGCGCGGCGAAGGCCATCGCACCGTCTGCCTGATCCCGTCCTCGGCGCATGGCACCAATCCGGCAAGTGCTGCCATGGCCGGCATGAGCGTCGTCGTCGTGCGCTGCACCGAGGACGGCAATATCGATACGGCCGACCTGCAGGCCAAGGCGACCGAGCATGCGCACAACCTCGCGGCGCTGATGTTCACCTACCCTTCGACGCATGGCGTCTTCGAGGAAGGCGCGCGCGACCTCTGTGCGCTGGTTCACAGCCATGGCGGCCAGGTCTATTTCGACGGCGCCAACCTCAACGCGCTGGTCGGCCTCGCCCGTCCCGGCGATATCGGCGCCGATGTCTGCCACATGAACCTGCACAAGACCTTCTGCATCCCGCATGGCGGCGGCGGCCCCGGCGTCGGCCCGATCGGCGTCAAGGCGCATCTGAAGCCATATCTGCCCGGCCACGTCACCGAAGGCTCGGCCCATGCCGTGGCGGCGGCACCGTTCGGCAGTGCCTCCATCCTGCCGATCACCTGGATGTATATTCGCATGATGGGCGCTTCCGGCCTGAAGCAGGCGACCGAGACGGCGATCATCTCCGCCAACTATGTGGCGACGCGGCTTGGCGAGCATTTCCCCCTGCTTTACAAAGGGCGCAACGGACGCGTCGCGCATGAATGCATCCTCGACACCCGCGTGCTCAAGGACAGCGCCGGCATCAGCGTCGACGATATCGCCAAGCGGCTGATCGACTATGGCTTCCACGCGCCGACCATGTCGTTCCCGGTCGCCGGCACGCTGATGGTCGAGCCGACCGAGTCCGAGCCCAAGCGCGAGCTGGATCGTTTCTGCGAGGCCATGATCGCCATAGCCGGCGAGGCAGCCAAGGTGGCGAAGGGCGAATGGCCGTTGGCCGACAATCCTCTGGTCAACGCTCCGCACACCGCCGCCGAGGCATTGGCCGGCCAGTGGACCCATCCCTATTCGCGTCTGGAGGCAGCCTATCCAGCCGGCGATGCCGACACGGCGGCAAAGTACTGGCCGCCCGTATCGCGCATCGACAATGTCGCCGGCGACCGCAACCTCGTCTGCTCCTGCCCGCCGCTGTCGGAATATCTGGGTGCGGCGGAATAGATCATGATCCCGAAAAATGGAATCCCGGTTTTCGGACAAGATCATGGTCTAACAAGCAGATAGAAACCTCAATCAGGCAGAACGCAAGGCCGGCCCGTCGGCCTTGCTCGCCCGGTCCCGGACGACGACGCGATTTCGCCCGGCGCGCTTTGCCGCATAGAGTGCTGCGTCGGCTTCGGCCAGCACATCGTCGAGACCGGTGCCGTTTGTTCCGCCAAAGCCGATGCCGCCGCTGACTGTGCTTCGCAATGGACCGAGTTGGGTGGCCACGACTTCCGTGCCGAAGGCGACGCTGATCTTGCTCGCAATGTCATAGGCCTTCTCTTCCGTCATCCGCGACATGACGAGCACGAATTCCTCGCCGCCCAACCGGAAGGCGTCGACGCCGGTCCGGGCGTATTTCCTGATGACAGCGGCAAAGCGGCACAGAACCTGGTCGCCGACCGGGTGACCGAATACGTCGTTCGTCCTCTTGAAATGGTCAAGGTCGAACATGGCGACGGACATGAACGGACCGAAGACCCGCTCGCCGTAGAGTGCCGTCAACGCCCGCCGATTCATCAGCCTGGTCAACGGATCGGTCATCGTCTCGGCCTTCAGTTCGATCTGCGCCTGCAAATGGTGCAGGGAGAGCGTCAATGCGCCGAGCCCGGTCATGCAGGCGACGGCTACGACGGAATTCACCCGCTCGGCCCAATTGTCGGGCGCAACACCCAGCACCCATTGGCCCTTGACCAGCAGGACCGCGCCGCAAAGTCCGAACGACAGGGCACAGACGCCGCTCAGGAACGAGACGACCAGCAATATCCGGCGATCGTGACCACCCTCAATCCAGAACATCGCCCCGATAAGCGAGAGTAGCGCCGTTACCGTCGCGTAGGTGACAATGAAGCCTACACCATCAAACCCGAGATACGTCGCGCCTGTGCAAACAGCCATCGCAATCAAGGTCGGCAAGATGGCGCGCCTGTAGTCGCCTATGCCGAGGTATTGCATGGCCGACAGGCAGATGATCAGGAAGCCGAGGCTGAGCAGCGCAAGCACGATCTGGCAAAGCCAGGCGCTTGGATCCCTGGTGTAATGCCAGAACAACACCACATGTGCGACGAGCACGAGAATGCCACACGCCACCGTCAGCACAAAGCGTGCCTGTGGCGCGCTGAACCAGATGGCAAACATGGTGATGCTAAGGCACGTGCCCGACAGCGCCGCCGCGAGCAGGAGCGAACTGTAATCCAACATGCTTAAGCGACAGCCTCTTGAGGGTTTCGCTGCATTATAGGTCAGCGACAGTCCGCAAATACCGTTTTTTCAGCCAATCTTGCGGCGTAACCTTCGGACAGGGTTTACAAAGCGTCGATGCTCCACCCTCGACCCCATTTCCGCCGCTTGGTTGTCGAATGGTTTTGCAGTAAGAGGCCCTATCCTCGAACGTAACAGGAACCTCCGTCGCCTGCCCGCCAAAAGCGTGGCAGTATCGGGTGGTGATTCGCAGCATCGGAATCCAGGACCGGCATGGACGACAATAACGATCTTTTCGCCAAATTCGACAAGCAGCCGCAACCGGCTCGCGCCGCCGCGCGCCCGGCCGACCCGCTGGTGCAGGCGGCGAAGCGGCCGGCGCCCCGCGACGCCAGCGAGAGCTATAGTGCCGCCGACATCGAAGTGCTGGAGGGGCTGGAGCCGGTGCGCCGCCGCCCGGGCATGTACATTGGCGGCACCGACGACAAGGCGATGCACCATCTGTTCGCCGAGGTCATCGACAATTCGATGGACGAGGCGGTCGCCGGCCATGCGACCTTCATCGATGTCGAGCTTTCCGCCGACGGATACCTGTCCGTCACCGACAACGGCCGCGGCATTCCGGTCGATCCGCACCCGAAATTCAAGAAGCCGGCGCTCGAACTCATCATGACGACGCTGCATTCAGGCGGCAAGTTCGACAGCAAGGTTTACGAGACGTCCGGCGGCCTGCACGGTGTCGGCGTTTCCGTGGTCAACGCGCTGTCCGACCATCTCGAGGTCGAGGTGGCGCTGGGAAGGAAACTTTATCGGCAAAAGTTCTCGCGCGGCATTCCTGTGACCGGCCTGGAGCAGCTCGGCGAGGTGCACAACCGCCGCGGCACGAAGATCCGCTTCCATCCAGACGAGCAGATTTTCGGCAAGGGCGCTGCTTTCGAGCCGACGCGGCTCTACCGCATGGCGCGGTCAAAGGCTTATCTGTTCGGCGGTGTCGAAATCCGCTGGACCTGCGACCCGTCGCTGATCAGGGAAAAGGACACGACGCCGGCCAAGGCAGAATTCCATTTTCCGGGCGGCCTCAAGGATTATCTGAAAGCCTCGCTCGGCGATGAATTCCAGGTGACCCGTGAAATGTTTGCCGGTAAGAGCGAGAAGCAGGGTGGCCACGGTTCGCTCGAATGGGCGGTAACCTGGTTCGGCGGCGACGGTTTCATCAATTCCTATTGCAACACCATTCCGACCGCCGAAGGCGGCACGCATGAGGCCGGCTTCCGCAACGTCCTGACGCGCGGCTTGCGCGCTTATGCCGACCTGGTCGGCAACAAGCGCGCCTCGATCGTCACTTCCGAGGATGTGATGATCTCGGCGGCGGGCATGCTGTCGGTGTTCATCCGCGAACCGGAATTCGTCGGCCAGACCAAGGACAGGCTGGCGACGATCGAGGCGATCCGCATCGTCGAAAGCGCCATCCGCGACCCGTTCGACCACTGGCTGGCCGACAATCCGCAGGAGGCTTCGAAACTGCTCGAATGGGTGATCGCGCGCGCCGACGAGCGGGTGCGCCGCCGCCAGGAAAAGGAAGTGTCGCGCAAGAGTGCGGTGCGCAAGCTGCGCCTGCCCGGCAAGCTCGCCGACTGCACGCAGAATGCCGCCGCCGGTGCCGAGTTGTTCATCGTCGAGGGCGATTCGGCCGGCGGTTCGGCAAAGCAGGCGCGCGACCGCGCCAGCCAGGCGGTGCTGCCCCTGC
Source organism: Mesorhizobium sp. M0437 (assembly GCF_040321335.1). NCBI lineage: Bacteria > Pseudomonadati > Pseudomonadota > Alphaproteobacteria > Hyphomicrobiales > Phyllobacteriaceae > Mesorhizobium > Mesorhizobium sp. M0437. The sequence goes on along the minus strand of NZ_JAMYRK010000013.1, from coordinate 115,130 downwards.
GCGGCAAGATCCTCAACGTCGCCAGCGCCGGCAACGACAAGCTTGCCGCCAACCAGCAGATATCCGACCTCATCCAGGCGCTTGGTTGCGGCACGCGCTCGAGATATCGCGACGAGGACCTGCGTTACGACCGGGTCATCATCATGACCGATGCCGACGTCGACGGCGCCCATATCGCCTCGTTGCTGATCACCTTTTTCTACCAGGAGATGCCGAGCCTGGTCCGCGGCGGCCATCTCTATCTGGCGGTGCCGCCGCTTTATTCGATCCGGCAAGGCGGCAAGGTCGCCTATGCCCGCAACGATGCGCACAAGGACGAACTCCTGCGCACCGAATTCACCGGGCGCGGCAAGGTCGAAATCGGCCGCTTCAAGGGGCTGGGCGAAATGATGGCTGCGCAGCTCAAGGAAACCACCATGGACCCGAAAAAGCGCACGCTGCTCAGGGTCGACGTTATCGATGCCGAGGCGGCGACCAAGGATGCGGTCGACGCATTGATGGGGACCAAGCCCGAGGCCCGTTTCCGCTTCATCCAGGAACGCGCGGAATTCGCCGAGACGGAAGTGCTGGATATCTGAGCTCCCGCCGCTAGCTTGGCCTTCTGAGCTGGAGACGAGCACTTGACCTGGGCGCGGCTGAAGGACGATATCGGCACGCGGATCGCTGGCCTGACGCGGCCGACGCGTTCGGACTGGATCTTTGCCCTGCGCACCGTTTCGGCCGGCCTCATCGCGATATTGGCCGCCTATGCGCTGAAGCTCGACCACCCGCAATGGGCGATGATGACGGTGTTCATCGTCGCACAGCCGGTCGCCGGCATGGTGCTGGCGAAGGGGTTTTATCGTCTCCTCGGCACGTTTGCCGGCGCGCTGGCGGCGATCGGCATTACCACTCTTTTCGATGCCAACCCCTGGTTGCTGGTTGCAGTTCTTGCCGTCTGGATCGGCATCTGCTCGCTGGTCTCGTCGCTGCTACGCAATCCGGAAGCCTATGGCGCGGCGCTTGCCGGCTACACCGCGATGATCATCGGCCTGCCGGCTTTCGGCCAGCCGCACCTCGTCATCGATCTCGCCGTGGCGCGCTGCGCGGAAATCGTGCTTGGTATCGTCTGCGCTGCGCTGACCAGCCGGCTGATCCTGCCGAAACTGGCCGCCGACGCCATCATCTCAAGACTGAAACGCAGCATTCTCGACCTGGCGGCCTATGCGGACGGCGCTTTTTCCGGCGGCGATGCGGAAAAGCTTGCCGGGCTGCACCGCAAGCTGATCGGCGATGTCCAGACGCTCGGCGAGATGCGCACCTACGCAAGGCTGGAAGGGCCGAGCCTCGCCACCCGCGCCTATCCGGTCCGGCGTACCATCGGCCAGCTTCTGTCGGCCCTGTCGGCGGCGCGTGCGCTGCATGCCCACGCCGCGCCGAAGAATGCAGCCCTCATCCCAGTTCGCGCCGAGTTGCAGGCCGTTGTCGGCGAACTGGTAGCCAAGCCGGGCGCGCTGGACGATACGGCGCCCTGGGTGGCGCGGCTCGACGCAATCGCCGGCAAGGCGCGACAGATGCCTGACGTCGCGGCCGGGCAAGACATTGACTGGGCTGGCACTGTCACCCGCCTAACCATTGCCGCCGACTTCGCCGAGGCCATGCAGCAAGTGCTGCGCGGCCTGGATGCACTCCGCTATCCCCCGTCTCGTGCCAGTCGCGAACGGCGGCAGCCGGCGCTGGTGGTGCACCGCGATTACCGTGCGGCATCGCGCAATGCCGTGCGCGCAGCAATCGCCACGCTTCTGGTCGCCGGCTTCTGGCTGGCGACGAAATGGTCGGACGCGACGGGCACGGTCATTCTGGTCGCCGTAGTCTCCAGCCTGTTCGCGGCTCGCCCCGATCCGATCCGGTCGGCATGGAACTTCTTCGAGGGCACGTTGCTCGCCCTGCCCTTTGCGTTTCTCATCGGCCAGTTGGCGCTTCCGGCTTTGCCAGGCTTCGGATGGTTCATGGTCTTTGTCGTGCCGATCCTGGTACCAGCAGCACTGGGCATGGCCAATCCGCGATATGTCGGCGTGGCAACGGCCTTTGCCATCAATTTCCTCGCCTTCCTCAGCCCACATCAGGCGATGACCTACGATCCGTTTCCGTTCCTCGCCAATTCGGCATCGGTCCTGGTCGGCATTCTTCTGGCGATCGGCGTCTTCGCCATCGTGCTGCCCGCCGACCCCTGGGTCACCGTCAACCGCATCCTGCAAGCCATGCGCGAAGATCTTGCCCGCCTTTGTCTGCATGAGCGCATGCCGCGGCGACTGGCTTTCGAGAGCCTTGCCTATGATCGGGTCAATCAGTTGATGCCGCTGCTGCAGAACGCCGGCGAGAAAGGCAACGCCGTTCTCGACGGCGGCATTGCTGCCGTTACTGTCGGCCTCGAAATCCTGCGGCTGCGCAACGCGCAACAGAGTTCCGCGATCCCACCTGAAACAGCACTTTCCATCGCCAATTTCCTGCGCGGTCTGGCACGCGAGCTGCTGTTCAGGCGGCCCGGCGAGCCGCAGACGGCGACCGTCGCCGTCGCCAGGCAATATGCAGCTGGCATCGCGGAGCGCAGCGTCGCGGCCGAAATGCTGCAGATCGCCGCCTCGCTGCGCATCATTGCCGCCGCGATCGAGGATTTTCCGGATTTTTTCGCGAAGGACCGGGTTTAGGCAGCGGCGATCGCCAGCGCGTGCCCGCGTGCGTTCTCGCGCAGCGCGTCGAGATGGATCGATTTGACCAGCCCGGCGAGATCGCCTTCTGCGGACTGTCCGCCCAATTCCTTCAGCATCAGCCAACTGACTTCCTGGACGCCGGCGAGGCGTTTGCCGTTGGCGACCTCGCGCCAGACCTTCAGCGCGCGCAGAATGATGGCGTGGGTGGCGGCGGCAAGCCCGGCGCTGCGGAACAGTGCCTGCAGAGCCACGTCATGGCCGCCGGCCAGCAGTGCTCTCACCCGTTGTTCGGACTGTTGGCTGAGCGCGACCAGCGCCGAACCAAAGAAGTCGACCTTGCCGTGCGCAATGGTGCGGACGACGAAGCTTGCGGTCAGGTCGCCGCGCAGGCGCAGATGTTCGACAAGTGCGGTATGTTCCTCTGTCCGCGTGCCTTCGATCAGCGTCACCGAAGCCTTGATGCAAGCATCGCGCGTGACGCGCTCGGCCCTGGCGGCGCCCATCAGCGCCAGCACCAGCGGCGACCCCTTGAGCATCTCCCCGAGCTTGACCAGCAGCATATGCCGGCAATCGGCGGGCAGCCGGGTGTCGGCGATCAGCGCCTCGCGCACCAGAGGCAGATGGCCGTGCCGCTCGGCCATGCGGCGAAAGCTGACGGATGCGATATCGGCGCCGCTGTTGGCGAGCAGCGTGGTGCAAGCCTCCGGCTCACCGATCTCGGCGATCGCCGCCGCAACCGACATCGAGACACGCGGCCGGTCGGCGATCACCTTCTGCGTCGCTTTCTGGCCGCCGGCAACCCGATCAATCAGGTCGGCATCGGTAAGCAGCGGCGAGCGCGCCAGTACCAAAGCGGCCACCTCGGGCTGGTCCGACGCCAGCGCGCTGACGATCTGCGGCGGCGCGTGGTGGCTCATGGAAAGCGCGTCGGCGATTGCCAGTCGCACCTTCGACGATGCGTCGTCGAGCAGCAGCGTCAGCGCCGCCTCCGCAGCGCAGCGGTCCTCGAAGGGCAGGTCCGAGTCGACATAGGCGCGAGCCAGCGCGCTTGCCGCCGCAGCACGCTCCGACACCTTCGCCGTATGGATCCATTTCAGGAAATGCGAAACGACCATGTCGCCTGCTTACGCCCCTTGCCAGAACGCTTCTGACCCTGGTGGAGACCGTAGGCACAAATGGTTTACGAACGGTTCACCATGTTCGTTAACTGGCTTGCGAGCGCGATATGCAACGCCTATCAACCCTGAAGCAGCGGAGGAGATCGACCATGGCCGGGCTTTATCTTGAGGAGTTCGCTGTCGGCCAAGTGTTCACGCACACGCTGCGCAAAACCGTGACCGAAAGCGACAACATGTTGTTCTCGGTGATGACGTTGAACCCGCAGCCGCTGCACATCGACTTCGACTTCGCGGCGAAGAGCGAATGGGGCAAGCCGCTGGTCAATTCGCTGTTCACGCTTGGCCTGATGATCGGCATCTCGGTCAATGACATCACCGTCGGCACCACCGTCGCCAATCTCGGCATGAAGGAGACGGTGTTTCCACATCCCGTCTTCCATGGCGACACCATTCGCGTCGAGACCACGGTGGTTTCGGTGCGTGAATCCAGGTCGAAGCCGGACCGCGGCATCGTCGAGTTCGAGCACCGCGCCTATAACCAGAACGACGTGCTGGTTGCCAAATGCACGAGGCAAGCCATGATGATGAAAAAGGCATAGCCGATGCGTTCTCTGCTCTTCGTTCCCGGCGATTCGGAAAAGAAGCTGGAGAAGGGCTTTGGCGTGGGTGCCGACGTGGTCATCATCGATCTCGAGGACTCGATTGCTGCGCAGAACAAGGGGTTGGCGCGCGACACAGCGGCGCGTTTTATCGCCGAGCACAGGCACCGGACCGGCTCCGCGATCTATGTGCGCGTCAATGAGCTTTCGACCGGACTGACCGACGACGATCTGGCGGCGCTCGTGCCAGCAAAACCAGACGGCATCATGCTGCCTAAGTCGAATAGCGGACTGGATGTCCAGCATCTCTCGGCCAAGCTCAGGGTGCACGAAGCCGAAAGCGGCCTGCCGGATGGAGCGATAAGGATCCTGCCGATCATCACAGAAACGGCTGCAGGCGTCTTGGCCGCAGCGACCTACGCCCGTGCAAGCGCGCGGCTTGTCGGCGTCACCTGGGGGGCGGAAGATTTGTCGGCGGCGATTGGCGCGCGCGCGACGCGCGACGCGAATGGCCGCTACACGGATGTGTTCCGCCTCGCCCGCACCATGACCATGCTTGCCGCAAGTGCCGCGGAAGTCGCGGCAATCGACACCGTCTTTCCGGATTTTCGCGACATGGCCGGCTTCGAGGCCGAATGCGCCGAGGCCGAGCGCGACGGTTTCACCGGCAAGATGGCGATCCATCCGGCGCAGGTGCCGGTTATCAACGCCGCCTTCACGCCTTCGGCGCAAGCGGTGAAAAGCGCCCTGGCGATCGTCGAGGCGTTCGAGGCGGCAGGAAATCCCGGGGTCGTTGGCATGGATGGCAAGATGTACGACCGGCCGCATCTCAAGCTCGCAGAGCGGCTCCTGGCGCGAGCCAAGGCATCGGAGCTTGATCCTTAGGGGGGCTGTTCCGCGCCGAAATTATCCCACCCACGGCCCCGAATAGTCGGCATAGAGTTTTGCCGGATCGGGCCGCGGTCGTTCCGGCGCTGGCCCCTGGTAGGAGCCGATATGGACGAAGCCGACGACCCGCTCATGCGGCGCCAGGCCGAGGATCGCCCTGCCCTCGGGCACGTCGGAATACCAGTTGCTGACCATGTTGGTGCCGTAGCCCAGCGCATTGGCGGCAAGCATCAGGTTCATCGCCGCCATGCCGCCGGACAGGAACATCTCCCATTGCGGGATCTTTGGGTTTTCCCTGGGGATAGAAATCACGCCGATGACCAGCGGCGCGCGCGAAAAGCGCGCCAGTTCCTGGTTGCGGCGGCCTTCCGGCAGCGGCCCTTCGCGCTGTTCGGCAAGTGCTGCCAGCTTCTTGCCGATATCGACGCGAGCCTCGCCGCGATAGAGGATGAAACGCCAAGGCTCCAGCCGGCCGTGGTCCGGCACCCGCGAGGCGGCGGCGATCATCGTCGCGATCTCCGCATCGCCCGGTGCCGGTTCTTTCAAATCCGGGATCGGCGCGGAATTTCGGGTCAGCAGAAAATCGATGATCGGCGACGCCATGGGCGCAAGTCTCCTGGAATTTGAGCTGAAGCGCACCATCGGGACATCGGGCGGCTTGGGCATTGGCGCGGCGCGCCGGACAAAGAGCCCTGTAGCAGAAGCCGACCGGACTCTTAAGCCTTGAAATTGCCACCGCCTTGGGCTTCAACGCAAGGCATGTTTGAGGGGACATTGCGTCTTTTCCTGATATGGCTCGCTGCCGCACTGTTGATGGTGCCGGTTTCGCTTGCCGTCGCCCAGGATGTGGACGGCCTTGGCGAGCTGAAGCTTCCCGGAATTTCGGGCTATGCACCTCCGAAAAGCGAGACATCGCTGGCATTGGGCAGCAGCGGGGCGATCACGCTGTCGGCGCAATTGACCGACAAGGGCGCCGACATCACGCGCGGCATAGTCTGGCGCGTCTTCAAACCCGAATCGGCCAGCGACGGCAAGCTGACGATGGTCGCCTCCTCTCATGGCGGCACCGCCATATTCCAGCTCGAGCCGGGTTCGTATCTGGTCCACGCCTCCTACGGGCGGGCCGGCGCCACCAAGCGCATCACCGTCGGCAAGGAAGCCAAGCGCGAGAGCCTCGTGCTCGATGCCGGTGGCCTCAAGCTCGATGCAGTGCTGTCCGGCGGGGTACGCATACCGCCGAAGAAGCTGCGCTTCTCGATCTATGAGAGCCACGCCGCGGCCGATGGCGATCGCGCCCTGATCATACCCGATGTCGAGCCGAACAGCGTCGTGCGGCTCAATGCCGGCACCTACCACGTCGTGTCGACCTATGGCGCGGTGAACGCGGTCATCCGCTCCGACATCCGCGTCGAGGCCGGCAAGCTGACCGAAGCGACCGTCGAGCACCGTGCCGCCGAGATGACCATGAAGCTGGTGCGCGAACCAGGCGGCGAGGCGATCGCCGACACCTCCTGGTCCCTGCTCAACGAATCCGGCGATCCGATCAAGGAAACCGTCGGCGCCTTTGCCTCGATGGTGCTGGCCGAGGGCGACTACACCATCATCGCCAAGAACCGCGATCGCATCTACCAGAAGGATTTTACGGTGGTGGCTGGGCACAACCAGGACATCGAGGTTCTGGCCACCGAGGCTTCGGCCATCGATTCCGAGGAAGGCGCCGACTGAGACGCGCCCCTCTAAGCTGCTTTGTGCATGGGTCGCGCCAGCGCGTCGCCGACGCGCACGTCGATCGATCTGCCAGATAGGCGCGCGGCGTGACAGGCATATAAAATATAAAAAATGGCGGTGGATCGCTCCACCGCCATTCGTTGCTGGTCGACTGGTTCAGGCCGCGCGGCGCTTGCGGTCGGGTGTCACCGCCTCGTCGGCAAGCAGCTTCACGGCGGCTGCGAGGCCGAGTGATTCCTGGTCACGCGACCCGAGACGACGGATATTGACCGTTTCTTCCTCGGCCTCGCGCTTGCCGCAGACGAGGATGACCGGCACCTTGGCCAGCGAATGCTCGCGGACCTTGTAGTTGATCTTCTCGTTGCGCAGATCGGCTTCGGCGATCAGCCCCGCCGCCTTCAGCTGCGCAACGACCTTCTGGGCGTAATCGTCGGCATCGGAAGTGATCGTCGCCACCACCACCTGCAGCGGCGCGAACCAGAGCGGGAAATGGCCGGAATAATTCTCGATCAGGATGCCGAGAAACCGCTCCATCGAGCCGCAGATGGCGCGATGCACCATCACCGGCTGCTTCTTTTCCGAATCCGAGCCGATGTAGAAGGCGCCGAACCGTTCAGGCAGGTTGAAATCAACCTGCGTGGTGCCGCATTGCCAGTCGCGGCCGATGGCGTCCTTCAGCACATATTCGAACTTCGGCCCGTAGAACGTGCCCTCGCCCGGATTGACGCCCGTCTTGATCCGGTTGCCCGACCGCGCCGCGATCTTGTCGAGCACGTCCTGCAGCACGCCCTCGGCATGATCCCACATCGCGTCGGTGCCGACCCGTTTTTCGGGGCGGGTCGCCAGCTTGACGGTGATTTCGTCGAAGCCGAAATCGGCATAGGTCGAGAGGATCAGATCGTTGATCTTGATGCACTCGTCGGCGAGCTGTTCCTCGGTGCAGAAGATGTGCGCATCGTCCTGGGTAAAGCCGCGCACGCGCATCAGCCCGTGCAGCGCGCCGGACGGCTCATAGCGATGCACATTGCCGAATTCCGCAAGTTTTACCGGCAGATCGCGGTAGGATTTCAGCCCGTGCTTGAAGATTTGGACGTGACCGGGGCAGTTCATCGGCTTCAGCGCAAACACCCGGTCGTCGTCGGTGTCGTCGCCAGCAACGGTCACCTTGAACATGTTGTCCCGGTACCAGCCCCAGTGGCCTGACGTCTCCCACAGGCTCTTGTCGAGCACCTGCGGCGCGTTGACTTCCTGATAGCCCTGCTCGTCGAGGCGGCGACGCATGTAATTGACCAGGTTCTGGAACATCCTCCAGCCCTTGGCGTGCCAGAAGACGACCCCGGGGCCCTCCTCCTGGAAGTGGAACAGGTCCATCTCACGGCCGAGCTTCCTGTGGTCGCGCTTCTCGGCCTCCTCCAGCATCGTCTGATAGGCTTCGAGCTGCGCCTGATCGGCCCAGGCGGTGCCGTAGATGCGGGTCAGCATCGGATTGTTGCTGTCGCCGCGCCAATAGGCGCCGGCGACCTTCATCAGCTTGAAGGCGCTGCCGATCTGGCCGGTCGCGGCCATATGCGGGCCGCGGCAGAGGTCGAACCAGTCGCCCTGTGCATAGATCTTGAGATCCTGGTCCTCGGCGATGGCGTCGATCAACTCGAGCTTGTAGCGCTCGCCCTTGTCGGCAAAGATCCTTTTCGCCTTTTCGCGCGACCAGACCTCCTTGGTGAACGGCTTGTTGCGTGCAATGATCTCGCGCATCTTCTTCTCGATCACCGGGAAATCGTCGGGCGTGAACGGCTCGTTGCGGGCAAAATCGTAGTAGAACCCGTTTTCGATCACCGGCCCGATGGTCACCTGCGTTCCCGGCCAAAGTTCCTGCACGGCTTCGGCCAGCACATGGGCTGCATCGTGGCGGATGAGCTCCAGCGCACGCGGGTCCTCGCGGGTGATGATCTCGACTTTGCCCGATCTGCCGATCGGGTCGGAAAGATCGCGCAGCGTGCCGTCGATCGAATAGGCAACGGCCTTCTTGGCCAGCGACTTCGAGATCGATTCCGCCAGGCCGGCGCCGGTCATCGCCGCGTCGTAATCGCGAACGGAACCATCGGGAAATGTCAGGGAAACGGAATTCAGCATAAGATTCTCCTATCCAGTCCCGCAAACGAGCGCGGGTGGTAAAATGCATGTCGCCCAAGACTGCTTAGCGGTTTTGGCGCTACGACATGCATCAGTAAGAGCCGGATGCGTCCGGCGGCGAGCGGTCTTTTATGGGCAGTTTTCGGCGCCGTAAAGCCGGATGTAGGTCACCTGAGGAGATTCGGCAGATCTTTCAGGAACATCGCCCGCGTCTTGAGTCCCTTTGGCGTGTCGGAACGTTTCGTATCGACTACCAGGCGGGCAAAGACGATCTTGCGAGCATCGGTCTGCGCCCAGCCGACAAACCAGCCAAGCGAGCGCTTGTCGGCGCTGTCGCCGAGCCTGGTCGTTCCGGTCTTGCCCTGCACCGTCCAGCCGCCTGCCCGGAAGGTCGGGACAATCGCGCTGGTCATCGCATGGGCCTTGTCCGAAACCGGCAGTTTTCGCGCCAGCAGCTTGCGCAGGAAATCGACCTGCTCGACCGGCGATATCTTGAGCGAAGAATTCACCCAGGAATGGGTGAGGCCGTCATTCTTGCCGGCAGTGCCGGAGACTTCGGTGTTGCCATAGTCCAATCTGGACACATAGCCGGCAAACTGTTTGCTGCCGAGCCGGCGCGTAATCTCGCGTGAGAACCAAAGGACCGAATCCCTTTCCCAGATCGTCGGGTCGACGGTCTTGCGGTCCCGTTTCGGGGCATTGAACTCTGCCTTGTACTCCCAGCTTGGCGTATGCTCGTCGCTCAGGATTCCAGCATCATAGCCGATCAGCGCCAGCGGAACCTTGAATGTCGAGGCGGGGCTGAAGCGCTGATCACAGGTCCCTTGGCGATACAGCGTCTCGCCGCTTGCGGCGTCGACGATCAGCGTGCATTCGACGTCCCCGAGCGGCGCCGATTGCGCACGGATCGGAAAACCCATCAGCCACGCCAGGACGTAGAGAACCACGGCGAAAATGAAGGGACGACGATCTATCCGGCGCATTTGGTAATCTCTCCTGAAGGGTGTCAGGAGCGGCTTAGCGAGGTGTCTTGTCTCGATTTTGTCTCAAATGCGCTATGTCAGCGCAAGCTGCGGTTAACCCTACCAGATCGTAAAAAGCGATCCCTTTGTGCACCGCACAGTTGCGGTCAACTGTCCAGGTCGCCACGTTTTTTCCCGATCCGCCAATACCGCCATGGCATGAACCAGAGGTAGCGATCAGCCAGTGCCTCAGGCACCCGGTCGATGCCGTGCGTGCCGAACGGTCCGCAGCGCAGCACCCGGAAAAACCCCATCCAGCCGCCGGCCCACAGCCCGTGGCGGGCGATCGCTTCATGCGCGTATTCGGAACAGGTCGGCAGATGCCGGCAGGAATTGCCGACGAAGCCGGACAGCGTCAGCTGGTAGAGTCGGACAAGCGACGTGCCGAAGACGCGGCCCGGCGTCTTGCGCCACGGGCCGGACCAGTTGCGTCCTTGTCGAATCGGCCTGGCGCCGTGCGCATGCCGATGTTGGCCGACCACCGCAGTCTCCACATCGCGTTTCCCTACGCGATAGATGTGCGCATCGGGCCAGGAACGCAATGCCGTTCCGGCAATCCCGTCATGGCCTGGTAGGGCGAACCGGATAGCGGTCGGGCGTCGGCCTTCGGCATACGGCGACGCTGGTCGGCGGCCTCTCCTCGCACCAATCCCTATGCGGTTTCTCGTCGTACCATTGAAACGTCGCGATCCGCATCACATCGCCCAGAATGTTGAGAAACTGGATCATGGCGGCACTCCTTGAGCACCGATTAGAGCGCCGCTGGCCTTGCTCTTCAAACGAGTATAACGTCCACGTCAGATAACTCTGAGTTATGCGAATGAAGCGCGGACACCTCCCCCTGACGGCTCTGAGAAGCTTCGAAGCAGCCGGTCGTCACCTGAGCTTCAGCCGTGCGGCCGAGGAGCTTTATGTTTCGCAGGCGGCGATCAGCCGACAGATCCGCGAGCTCGAAACCTTCCTGCGCCAACCTTTGTTCTTCCGCCATCATCGCCGCGTCGAGTTGACCGACACCGGCCAGCGGCTGCTCGACCAGTTGGTCAGAAGTTTCGAGGGCATCGACAGGCTGCTTTCGGAATTGACGGCGGCCCCGACGCAGTCCGTGGTGCGTGTCAGCGTCGAGCCATCGCTTGCATCCGTATGGCTGGTGCCGCGGCTCAACCGCTTTCGCGAGTTGCGACCCGACATCGACGTTTCCCTTGAGGTCGAGCCGAGATTGATAGAGTTTCGCAGCGATCAGCCCGAACTTGCCCTGCGTTTCAGTGCGCACGCCACCTCATGGCCACGCAGCGAAGCCGAACAGCTTGCCGCGGTCGTCGATTCCCCAGTTCTGTCGCCGGCACTTCTTGCATCCGGCCCAGCTCTGGAAAAGCCGATCGACCTTGGTCGCTATACGTTGCTGCACGAAGAAAACCGTCAGGCTTGGGCACGCTGGTTCGAAGCGGCGGGCGTGACGGCTGATGCCGTGCCTGCGCGCGGCCCGATGCTGGCCGATGCTTCGCTTTCGAAGCAGGCAGCCTTGCTTGGACATGGTGTCGCGCTGGGCGATCTATTGCAGATCGGCGAAGAACTTGCGTCCGGCGCGCTGATCAAGCCTTTCGACATCGACGTCGCGTCGGGCGCCTATTGGCTAGTGGCCAGAAGGCTGAATGACCTTTCCGAGCCAGCCAGGGCTTTTGCCGACTGGGTCCGGGCGGAATTCGCCGAAAGCCGGCGTTTTCTCGCCAAGGTTTAAGCTGCCTCTTCCGCCCGCTTCTTCTCGATCTGGCCGATGGCGTCGACCACTGCGTCGAAGGTCAGCATGGTCGAGGCGTGGCGCGCCTTGTAGTCGCGCACCGGTTCCAGGTATTTCAGGTCGGCGAAGCGGCCTTCGGGCGGCGGGCCGTTTTCCTTCAGCATCTTCAGCATCGTCTCGCGCACGCTGCGCAATTCTTCGGCGCTGGCGCCGACGACATGCTGCGCCATGATCGACGACGACGCCTGGCCAAGCGCACAGGCCTTCACGTCATGCGCGAAATCGCTGACGACGCCATCATCCATCTTCAGATCGACGGTCACCGTCGAGCCGCACAGCTTGGAATGTGCTCGTGCGGTTGCGTCGGGCCGGTCGAGCCGGCCGATCCGTGCGATGTTTCCGGCAAAACCCAGAATTTTCGCATTGTAGACATCGTCGATCATATTTTTCCAATCCGTCGCCGCCCAGCGAACAGTCATTGCCGCTCTGGCGTCTTCCTTTCGCTCGGCACGAACATATATAATGGCGGTAGTCGGGTATCGACAAGGCGACCACAAACCTCGTCATACCCAATTCTGTTCACGCCACTTACGGGCTGGAAACCGGGCGAGTTTCTGACACCCGAAAGGTCGTGGTCCGTTCAACTCGTTCCTCCTGAGAGAGGAACTACGGGAGACGCCTTTATGGACGCCGTTATCAAGAAGCTCATGCCGCGGTCTGCCTATATGGAAAAGCCGGTCACCGACCGGCCGAGCGAGGCCGAAGTCGAAGCCGCTGTGCGCACCTTGTTGCGCTGGACCGGCGACAACCCTGACCGCGAGGGCCTGATCGACACGCCGAAGCGCGTCACCAAGGCGTTCAGCGAAATGTTCAACGGTTATGATATGTGCCCAGCCGAGGAACTTGGCCGCACCTTTGAGGAAGTTGCCGGCTATGACGACCTCGTTCTCGTCAAGGACATATCCTTCCACTCGCATTGCGAGCATCACATGGTGCCGATCATCGGCAAGGCGCATGTCGGCTATCTGCCTGACGGCAAGGTTGTCGGCCTGTCCAAGATAGCCCGTGTCGTCGACATCTTCGCCCATCGCTTGCAGACCCAGGAAGCGATGACTGCGCAGATTGCCGGCGTCATCCAGGACGTGCTCAATCCGCGCGGTGTGGCCGTTATGCTTGAGGCCGAGCATATGTGCATGGCCATGCGCGGCATCCGCAAGCAGGGCTCCACCACGCTGACCTCAACCTTCACCGGCGTCTTCAAGGACACACCCGAAGAGCAGGTCCGCTTCGTCACCATGGTGCGCGGCGGCAGGATCTGATCGGCCTGCCGGCTTCGCTAGATAAGGACCGGCGAATGTCGGCATTGGAATTCCCGAAAGCTCCAACAGACAAGAAGGCACTCGAGGAAGGCGCGGTCCTTTCACCGCGCTTCGATGCTGCCGGCCTCGTCACTGTCGTGGTCACCGATGCCGAAGACGGCATGCTGCTGATGGTCGCGCATATGAATGCCGAGGCGCTGGCGCTGACGCTCGAGACCGGCATCGCGCACTACTGGTCGCGTTCGCGCTACGCGCTGTGGAAGAAGGGCGAAACCTCGGGCAATGTCCAGCAGGTCGTCGAGATGTTCACGGATTGTGACCAGGACGCGATATGGTTGCGCGTCAAAGTGCTGGGTCACCAAGCAACTTGTCACACCGGCCGACGTTCATGCTTTTATCGGACGGTGGGGCTGAGCGATGGCAAAGGGACGCTTGCCAGCGACGGCAGCAAGCCGCCGTTCGATGCGGAAAAAACCAATCGAAAGCCCAATACACCATCAATATGAACCATTCGCAGCACTTCAGCCACGTATATTCATGATTTCGATACGGCCCGCCTGTAGGATGACCGTGGGACAAGGGAGATTGTGATGCTCGACTGGGCGTCATTGCGCAACAGACCTGACGTTCGGGAGGCCAATGGCCTCTCCTCGGCTGCGGGCGCATCCGAAACCAAATCTCCGGGCAAAACCGGGATTTCGCTGGCATTGGGTGGCGGCTGTGCGCGCGGCTGGGCGCATATCGGCGTGCTGCGCGCGCTTGATGAAGCCGGCATCGAAGTGTCGATGATCGCCGGCACCTCGATCGGCGCGCTGGTCGGCGGCTGCTATGTTGCCGGCAAGCTCGACGAGTTGGAAGAATTCGCGCGCAGCCTGACCAGGCGGCGCATTTTTGGCCTTCTCGACCTCAATCTACGCGGCAGCGGCCTGTTCGGTGGCATGAAGCTCGATGCGCGGCTGCGCGAGCACATAGCCGGCATCCGCTTCGAGGACCTGCCAAAACCATTCGTCTGCGTCGCTTCGGAAATCCGCACCGGCCATGAGATCTGGCTGTCGAGCGGCTCGTTGAGCACCGCAATGCGCGCCTCCTACGCGCTGCCCGGCGTGTTCGAGCCGGTCGCCTGCAATGGGCGTGTGCTGGTTGACGGCGCACTGGTCAATCCGGTGCCGGTCTCGGTCTGCCGTGCCTACGAGCAGCCGCTCGTGGTTGCGGTGAACCTTCACTACGATCTGTTCGGCCGCGCCGCGGTGATCAAGCACAATGCCGGCGAGCTGGTCATCGAGAAAGACGCGCCGAGGGCCGGCCACGCCGATCCCGAACGCCAGTCGCGCGAGACGCGGCTCGGCATTACCGGCGTCATGGTCGAGGCCTTTAACATCATCCAGGACCGCATTTCGCGCGCCAGGCTGGCCGGCGACCCGCCGGACATATCGCTGCAGCCGAAGCTCAGCCATATCGGCCTGACCGAATTCCACCGCGCAGACGAAGCGATCCGTATCGGCTACCAGGCAACGATGGCGCAGATCGGCGACCTGACCCGGCTGCAGACCGTCCTCGCTTAGGCAGGGCGGCAGCGAGCTCTCAGGCAAGCGCCGCGTCGATGATGCGGAACTGCACCGTGCGGTTGCCGTTCCAGTGATTGCCCGACAGCGAGCCGGCGACGTGCACCGGTTTGCCCCTGTTCTTGAACAGGAATTCGCCGAGCGCAGTATCGACGGCGCGAAAGGCGATCGCCTGGATGCGGCCGCCACTTTCCGACTGCAGGTCGACGCGGATGTGGTTGCTGCCGACCGCCCGCGCATCAACAAGCCGGTGACGCGGCAGCGCGAACACCGGCGCGACATGCCCAGCGCCGAACGGCCCTGCCCTCTCTAGTGCATCGAGCAGCCCAAGCGTCGCGCCCTCGGCGGCTAGCGCACCGTCGATCGCCAGGCTCTCCTCGCCTTGCAGCCGGAATACATCCACCGCCGCGCGTTCTTCGAAGAAAGCCCTGAGTTCGCCGAGCTTCGCCCGCTCGACAGTGATGCCGGCCGCCATTCCGTGGCCGCCGCCCTTGACGATAAGCCCGGCATCGGCAGCCTCGCGCACCAGCCGGCCGAGGTCGAAGCCCGACACCGAACGGCCTGACCCCGTACCGACACCATTGGCGTTGAAGGCGATGGCAAAGGCCGGCCGTCTTGCATGGTCCTTGAGCCGCGAGGCAAGCAGGCCGACAATGCCAGGATGCCAGTTGCTGCTGGCTGTCACCACGATGGCCGGACCATTGCCGCCGGCAAGCTCGGCATCGGCCTCTGAGCGCGCGGCGGCCAGCATCTCCTGCTCCATCGACTGCCGCTCCTGGTTGAGCCGGTCCAGCGTCTCGGCGATGGTGCGGGCCTCGACCGGGTCGTCGGTTGCAAGCAGGCGGCTGCCAAGTGCTGCGTCGCCGATGCGCCCGCCGGCGTTGATGCGCGGACCGATCAGAAAGGCCAGATGGAACGTGCTGATCGGCTCGCCTATACGCGAGACCCGCGCCAACGCCGCCAGCCCTTCGTTTCTCTGCTGCCGCGCCACCTGCAGCCCCTTGACCACGAAGGCGCGGTTGACGCCGGTGAGCGGCACCACGTCGCAGACTGTGCCCAGCGCCACCAGGTCGAGCAGGCCAAGCAGGTCCGGCGGTGCGGCATCCGGCAAGCGGCCGCGCAGGATCTTCGCGGTCTGCACCAGGCAAAGGAAGACGACGCCGGCGGCACAAAGATGACCTTGGCCGGAAAGGTCGTCCTCGCGATTTGGGTTGACGACCGCAGCCGCCGCCGGCAGCGGCCCGCCGACCTGATGGTGATCGAGCACCACGACGTCGGCGCCGGCGGCCTTTGCGGCGTCGATGGAAGCAGCACTGTTGGTGCCGCAATCGACGGTGACGATCAGCGTCGCGCCGCGCGAGACGAGTTCGCGCATCGCTTCCGGATTGGGGCCGTAACCCTCGAAGATGCGGTCCGGTATGTAGATCTCCGACGCCACCGAGAAATATGCGAGAAAGCGCTTGAGCAGCGCCGACGAGGCGGCGCCGTCGACATCGTAGTCGCCAAAGATCGCCACTTTTTCCCTGGCCATCACCGCCTGGGCGATGCGAGCGGCGGCCCTGTCCATGTCGGTCAGCGATGCCGGGTCGGGCAGCAGATTGCGGATGGTCGGATCCAGAAACCGCTCGGTCTGCTCGGCGGTGACACCACGCCCGGCCAGCACACGTGCCACGATGTCAGGCACGCCATACCCTTGCGCGATGGCGAGCGCGGCCATGTCCTGACGCTCGGTCAGCCGGTGTTCCCAGGAAACGCCGGTGGCCGACTGCCTGACATCGAGGAAAAAGCGTCTTTCCCCCGTCACGTGACGCGCCGTCTGCAATTTGTCATTGCGCACAATATGCAACGGCTAACTGAGTCGAAATCAAAACTTTTCCAGATCCTGATGCCTGGCTTTGATTTCGCGCACGGTCCGCGATGACGAGCGCAGCACGATCGTGTGCGTGGTGATGAAATTGCGGCCGAACTTGACGCCGGCCAGCATATTGCTGTCGGTGACGCCGGTCGCGGCAAACAGCACGTCGCCGCGGGCCATGTCTTGCGTGTGGTAGATCCGTTTTGGGTCGGAGATCCCCATCTTCGCGGCGCGCGCCAGCTTTTCCGGCGTATCGAAGATCAACCTGCCCTGCATCTGGCCACCGGTGCAGCGCAAGGCGGCCGCTGCGAGCACGCCTTCGGGCGCGCCTCCGGTGCCGAGATAGATGTCGATGCCGGTCTCGTCCGGGTCGGTGGTATGGATGACCCCGGCGACATCACCGTCGCCGATCAGACGGATCGCGGCTCCGGTCGCCCGCACGGCTTCGATCAACGCGCCATGGCGTGGCCGGTCGAGAATACAGGCGGTGATCTCCGCCACCGGCACGCCCTTGGCCCTGGCGAGGCTGGCGATGTTTTCGGCCGGCGAGGCATCGATGTCGATGATGCCGTCGGCATAACCCGGACCGATCGCGATCTTGTCCATATAGACGTCCGGCGCGAACAAAAGGCTGCCTTTTTCGGCAATGGCGATAACGGCCAGTGCGTTGGGCAGGTTCTTGGCGCAGATCGTCGTGCCTTCGAGCGGATCAAGCGCGATGTCGACAGCCGGGCCTTGGCCGGTACCGACCTCTTCGCCGATATAAAGCATCGGCGCCTCGTCGCGCTCGCCTTCGCCGATCACCACCGTGCCGTTGATGGCAAGACGGTTGAGCTCCTGCCGCATGGCATCGACCGCGACCTGGTCGGCGGCTTTCTCGTCGCCGCGTCCGCGCAATCTGGCGGCCGCGACCGCGGCGCGTTCGGTGACGCGCACCAATTCCATGGTCAGTATCCGGTCGAGGCCGGCGACAATGTTTTGGGCCACATTCATCGATGGACAATCCTCGTTGGCACTTTGTTTTTATTATGCATGTCGTTGTCCCAAAACCGCTGCACACTTTTGGGCGACATGCATTAGCCTCCCGCCAGAGACGCGCTTCTTGTGTCAAAGCCCCGTGACAACAGCAAGACCTGCGTTGGACCTTTTTGAAAGCGCAGCAATATCAATCGATTAAACGCCAAAATGTGAGACTGCTATCCGGCCCGCTCGATGCGGATGACTTGCGGCTTGTCGGTCAGAAGGCTGTCCCTGGTGATGCCGTCGACGGCCTTGCGCACCGCCGCCTCGGTCGTCTCGTGGGTCACCAGGATGACCGTCTTCTGTGCCTCGGTTTCCGGCCCGGCGGCATGCTGGACAATCGATTCCAGCGAAATGTCGTTGTCGGCCATGCGCTTGGCTATTGCCGCGAAAACGCCGAGGCGGTCGTGCACGGTCAGCCGGATGAAATAACCGCCGGCATGGCTGCGCATCTGCGCCTTCTTGTAAGGCTTCAATTCCTTCACCGGCCGGCCGAAGACCGGACCATGCTGGAAGCCAGGCCGGCTCTTGGCGATATCGGCAATGTCGCCGATCACCGCCGACGCGGTGGCGTTGCCGCCGGCGCCAGGGCCGGAAAGCAGCAATTCGCCGAGGATGTCGGTTTCTATCGCTACCGCATTGGTGACGCCGTGCACCTGCGCGATGACCGAGGCCGTCGGCACCATGGTCGGGTGCACGCGCTGCTCGATGCCGCTTTCGGTGCGTTGGGCGACGCCAAGCAGCTTGATCCGGTAGCCGAGATCGCCGGCCGCGCGGATGTCGGCCTGGCTGATGTTGGAGATGCCTTCCATGTAGATATCGTTGGCGGCGATCCTCGTGCCAAAGGCAAGGCTGGTCAGGATCGACAGCTTGTGCGCGGTGTCGTGACCCTCGATGTCGAAGGTCGGGTCGGCTTCGGCATAGCCCAGCCGTTGCGCATCCTTCAGGCAGGCATCGAAAGACAGGCCCTCGGCTTCCATGCGCGTCAGAATGTAGTTGCAGGTACCGTTGAGGATGCCGAAAACGCGGGTCACCGAATTGCCGGCCATCGCCTCGCGCATCGTCTTGATGACCGGAATGCCGCCGGCCACCGCCGCCTCGTAATTGAGCAGCACGCCTTTCCTCTCGGCGATCTCGGCCAGCGCCACGCCGTGCTTGGCAAGCAGCGCCTTGTTGGCGGTGACGACATGGCGGCCGCCTTCAAGTGCCGCTTTTACGGACGAGCGCGCCGCCCCGTCGTCGCCGCCGATCAGCTCGACGAACACGTCGATCTCGCCGGTCTGCGCCATCTTGATGGCGTCGTCGAACCACTGTGCTGCGCCAAGATCGACGCCACGGTCGCGCTTTGGGTCTCGGGCCGAAACGGCTGTGACGACGATGTCGCGTCCGCACTGCCGCGTCAGTTCCGCCGCCTTGTCGCGCAGCACGCGCGCCACCGACGCGCCGACGGTGCCGAGCCCGGCAATTCCAACACGCAACGCTTCAGCCATGTCCGGCGACGCCCCATTCAGTCGGTCGATGTGTAGAAAATCAGCGATGCGCGGCGAGCGGTACGACGTTATTCGGCTGCTTGGCGCTGGATGCGAGGAAGCGCTTGATGTTGCGCGCCGCTTGCCGGATCCGGTGCTCGTTTTCGACCAGCGCGATGCGCACGTGATCGTCGCCATGCTCGCCGAAGCCGACGCCCGGCGCCACCGCGACGTCGGCGTGCTCGATCAGGAGCTTGGAGAATTCAAGCGAGCCAAGGTGCTTGAACGGCTCCGGGATCGGCGCCCAGGCGAACATCGATGCCGCCGGTGCGGGAATGGTCCAGCCGGCGCGGCTGAAAGCGTCGACCATGACATCGCGGCGTTTGCGGTAGACGTCGCGCACTTCCGCGATGTCGGCGCCATCGCCGTTGAGTGCATGCGCCGCCGCCACCTGGATCGGCGTGAAGGCGCCGTAGTCGAGATAGGATTTCACTCGCGTCAGCGCCGAGATCAGCCGTTCATTGCCGACCGCAAAACCCATGCGCCAGCCCGGCATCGAAAAGGTCTTCGACATCGAGGTGAACTCGACGGCGACGTCTATGGCGCCCGGCACCTGCAGCACCGAAGGCGGCGGATTGCCGTCGAAATAGATCTCCGAATAGGCAAGATCCGACAGGATGATGATGTCGTTCTTCCTCGCGAAGGCCACCACCTCCTTGTAGAAATCGAGCGAAGCGACCAGTGCCGTCGGATTGGACGGATAATTGAGGATCAGTGCCAGCGGCTTCGGGATCGAATGGCGAATGCCGCGCTCCAGGGCCGGGATGAAGCCGTCGTCCGGCTCGACCTGCAGCGAGCGGATGACGCCGCCCGACATGATGAAGCCGAACGCATGGATCGGATAGGTCGGATTAGGGCAAAGGATCACGTCGCCGGGGGCGGTGATCGCCTGCGCCATATTGGCGAAGCCCTCCTTCGAGCCGAGCGTCGCCACCACCTGGCTGTCCGGGTCGAGCTTCACGCCGAAGCGGCGGGCATAGTAGTTGGCCTGGGCACGACGCAGGCCCGGAATGCCGCGCGACGACGAATAGCGGTGCGTGCGCGGATCGCGTACCACCTCGCAGAGTTTGTCGACGATGGCCTTGGGCGTCGGCAGATCCGGATTGCCCATGCCAAGGTCGATGATGTCGGCGCCGCGCGAACGGGCGCTGGCCTTCAGCCGGTTGACCTGTTCGAAGACATAGGGCGGAAGCCGGCGGACCTTGTGAAATTCTTCCATGGCAGTTCCAGACAGTGAGGTTGCGGTCGCGCGTATAAGCCTATTTGCAACTAGGGTCGAGAGCGGGGTCGCATTTGCCTTCGATCTGCTTCAGCGCCTCGGCGCCGTGTTTTTTTGCCAGCTGGTCCAGCGCTGCCTGGTCCGCAACCTTGACGCCCCCGCCCTTGGCGGCCTGGCTCTGCTCCTCGGCCTTCAGTTGGGCGAGCTTGGCGTTCTTTTCCTCGTCGGTGAATTGTTCGGCCGCCACCTGCGGCCGGATGTTCAGGTTCGGATAGGAACCGGTGTCCTTCGCGCCGACAAGGCCGGTGGCGGGCGCCGCACCTTCCATGTTGCTGCTCGTGCAACCGGCCATCGCCAACAGGACGAGCGCCATGCGGCAAAAACGACCAGTGCCGGAAAAAACGTTCTTGCCAATATTAATCGTCATATTGTTTTCCTGGCGGCCGGGTTAGAGCACATTGGACCCTGTTCGATATCCCATGGTAATATGTCAACAAAACGCTTCGGGAGGAACCCCGCGAACCATGGCCAAAACACCCGATTCGGGCAAAGCGGAAGATGACCAACCTTCGACCGTCGAGCAATATCTGGTGAAGGACCCGGAACGCTTCGCCCTGAACATGGCCCGCATGATCGAGCAGGCCGGCAAAGCCGCCTCGGCATGGGTCGAGCCGCGGGAAAAGGGCGAGGTGCGCGATCACGTCGCCGAGCCGGTCGTCGACATGGTGAAGACGTTCTCCAAGCTCACCGAGTACTGGCTCTCCGACCCGCAGCGCGCGCTGGAGGCGCAAACGCGGCTGTTTTCCGGCTACATGACCGTCTGGGCCAACGCCGGCCAGCGCAGCGGCGCCGGCGCCGAGGACGCGGTCAAGCCCGAGCGCGGTGACAAGCGTTTCCAGGATCCGGAATGGGGCCGCAACGCCTTCTTCGATTTCCTCAAACAGGCGTATCTGGTCACCTCGCGCTGGGCGGCCGAACTGGTCGAGCACGCCGATGGCCTGGACGAGCACACCCGCCACAAGGCCGGCTTTTATGTCAAGCAGGTGTCCAATGCCATCTCGCCGTCGAATTTCATCCTGACCAATCCGGAATTGTTTCGCGAGACTGTCGCCTCCAACGGCGAAAACCTGGTGCGCGGCATGAAGATGCTGGCCGAGGACATTGCCGCCGGCAAGGGCGACCTGAAGCTGCGGCAGGCCGATTATTCGCTTTTCGAGATCGGTAAGAATCTCGCGACCACTCCCGGCAAGGTGGTCGGCCGCAGCGACGTCGCCGAAATCCTGCAATACGAACCGACTACCGACACCGTGCTCAAGCGGCCGCTGCTGATCTGCCCGCCATGGATCAACAAATACTACATCCTCGACCTCAACCCGCAAAAATCCTTCATTCGCTGGGCAGTCGAGCAAGGCCACACCGTCTTTGTCATCTCCTGGATCAACCCGGACGAGCGGCACGGCGCCAAGAGCTGGGAGGCCTATATCAGGGAGGGCCTGCAATACGGCCTCGACACGATCGAGAAGGCGACCGGCGAAAGGCAAGTCAACGCCATCGGCTATTGCGTCGGTGGCACGCTTCTCGCGGCGGCCCTGGCGCTGATGGCGCAGGAAGGCGACAACCGCATCAAATCCGCCACCTTCTTCACCACCCAGGTCGATTTTACCTATGCCGGCGATCTAAAAGTGTTCGTCGACGAGGAGCAGGTCGCGGCCGTCGAAAAGGCGATGAACGAGAAAGGCTATCTCGACGGCACCAAGATGGCGACCGCCTTCAACATGCTGCGCTCGGGCGACCTGATCTGGCCCTATGTCGTCAACAACTACATGCGCGGCAAGGATCCCCTGCCTTTCGACCTGCTGTACTGGAATGCCGATTCGACCCGCATGGGCGCTGCCAACCATTCCTTCTATTTGCGCAATTGCTATCTCGAGAACAGGCTTTCGCAAGGCATGATGGAACTGGCGGGCCGCACGGTTTCGCTGAAGGACGTTACCATTCCGGTCTACAACCTCGCCTCTAAGGAGGACCATATCGCGCCGGCGCTTTCGGTCTTCCTCGGCTCGAAATATTTCGGCGGCGAGGTCGATTACGTCATGGCCGGCTCCGGCCACATCGCCGGGGTCGTCAATCCGCCGGCGGCGCAGAAATATCACTACTGGACCGGCGGCAAGCCGGCCGGCGACTTCGACCAGTGGCTCGCCGGGGCCACCGACCATCCCGGTTCCTGGTGGCCGCACTGGCAACGCTGGATCGAAGCCAAGGACAATACCCGCGTACCGGCCCGCAAACCGGGCGAGCATATGCAAGTTCTAGGCGAAGCCCCCGGCACCTATGTCAAGGTGCGCGTGTAACCATCTGTAATGTGTGGTGAGTTGACGCGCCGCCAAAAGCGGGCGAAATGGTGCCGTCAACCCTGAGCAGCCTTGATTCATCCTCTAGCCGCCAAATTACTTTGAGGCTTGCAGATTTGACACAGGTCTCGTTTCCGGTTCGGGGAACAAGGGTCATTTCGACGAGACGTTTCGACGCCGCGCCAATGACGAACCGGTCGGATATCGAGGGGGAATTTTGTTTTGAGATCAGCAGGATCGCGCCTCGCGAAGGGAGAAAGCCGCGCCATTGTGGCGGCGCTTTTCTCGGTGCTCCTGGCGTCCTGCACCTCGGCCGGCGACCCGACCATGTCGGTCGGCATGCCAGGCTATAATACCTCGGCTACCGAAATCAGCACGGCCGCCGGTGCGCCCCAGGCCAGCACGGCCGCATCATCGTCGCAGATGACAAGCACACAAATGACGATGAATGCCGACGGCGACGCCAACCTTCCCGAGCAGGTCGCCTATGTGCCGGTGGCCAAGCCAGGGGCCAAGCTCGACGCCGGCTTCCCGATCGCCGTTCCCACGGCAGCCGAGACGATCGCGGGACACACGCCGCAACCGCTGCAACCAAACGCCCAGACGGCTGAACAGGCCGTGGCGCAGAACAGTGCTGATGCATCGAAGCCCGACGCCAAGGCCGCCGAGCCGGCGATGAACAACCCGGTCTATGTGACCGCCGGCGAGATGCCGCAGCCACAGGCCTACGCACCGAAGAAAAACTTCCTGGCCTCACTGTTCAGCGCCACGCCTGCTTCGGCGGCACCTTCTTCGCCGGCCAACAGCAGATCGGGCGGGCAGCCAACGGTCATGCAGGCCAAGGCGACGCCTGCGGCAAAACCCACCGTCACCCTGGCTTCGGCCGATCCGGCTGAAAAGCCGGTGCAGCTGGTGTCGACGGGCGATACCAGCCACTTCACGGCCGATGCGCTGCCCGGCGTGCGACAGACGGCGCTGTTCGAGATCAAGCGCAAATCCGGCCTCGACGATGAGAGTGACGTCGATCTCAACGAAGACGAAGGTTCGGGTGGCGCCTACCAGGTCGCCTCCGCCGCCGGCCTTGCCCGGCTGGCGCCCAACGGCCTCCTGAAACAGAACGAAAGCGTCGATGTCGCCTGCTTGAAGCCGTCGCTGGTTCGCGTGCTGAAGACGATCGAAGGCCACTACGGCCGCAAGATGACGGTCACCTCCGGCTATCGCGATCCGGCCCGCAACCGCCGCGCCAACGGCGCCAAGAATTCGCTGCACATGTACTGCGCTGCCGCCGACATCCAGGTCCCCGGCGTCTCGAAGTGGGAACTGGCGAGCTACATCCGCACCATGCCGGGCCGCGGCGGCGTCGGCACCTACTGCCACACCGAATCCGTCCATGTCGATGTCGGCCCCGAGCGCGACTGGAACTGGCGCTGCCGCAGGCGCGGCTAGGTTCTTTCCGGCGCCGCGACGCCCCTTCCCCGGCGACGTTGTACTTTGCCGCAACCAGCTTCGCCGGCAAAAACACGCGGTTTGGAGCCAAAGGAAAAAAGTTGTCGCAGCCGGCGGCAGACGGGTTGCCGGTTTGTCGTGACGCAACTATAAGCGCTCACATCTGAGCGCGCCCATCGTCTAGCGGTCAGGACACCGCCCTTTCACGGCGGTAACAGGGGTTCGATTCCCCTTGGGCGTACCAGCATTTCAACTTGGCATATGTCTATCGCCAGCGTGATGCTGCGCCAGCTCTGCTGGACCCGCCACTCTGATAGGGGTGTCGGCAAGAAGAGGCGAAGACGACTGAGGACTTCGTCGAAGGCTGTCTAAGCCCGCAGTCCCCTCGCCTCGCCGCCGCGCTTGCGCGGAACCATCATGTCCCTGGCAAGCAGGCCGCTCACCCGGCAAAAGGCCATGAAGGCCCGCCATGCGTCTTCGGTCTCGACGATGTCCACCGTGGCGCCAAAACAGGCATTGAACGCGGCCTGGTAGGTTGGTCCCTTCCGGCGAACCGGCCATGTTTGCAGGAAATCGAGCGCCTGCTCGACACTGTAGATTTCCTCGACCGGCTGGCCGGGCACAGGCGCGATCCGCACCGGCACCTCGAATTGCAGTCTGTCCATTCGATCTCTCCCGAACTGACACCCCCGCAGCAACGCCGTTCGTCGCAAAAAATTGCCGTGGCGGCTTAATGCTTGGGCCGCTTCTCGCCTAGAAATGTGTCGTCACTACGGTGGTCAATGAACCCAGCGAAGTATGGGCCGCTAGAGGCAAGGAGAATGCCCCCAGGCGTGAATATCGCCGGTCTTCGGCCCGTCGCCGGCAGTTCGTCCTTGAACCTTGCGCTTTCCAGTGCCAAATCTGGGAAGGTTTCTCTCGCCGAGGCTCATCCAGCCCCGCATCCCTGCAAGACGGATAAAATGGTCACCTATCTCGACGCCGCCACGGCACCGCTCAGAAACACCGGCCAGATCCGTCTTTACGACGAGGAAGGTTTTGTCGGCATGCGCAAGGCTTGCGATCTCACCGCGCGCTGCCTCGACGAACTGGTACCGATTGTGGCGCCCGGCGTCACCACCGAAGCGATTGATCGCTTCGTCTTCGAGTTCGGGATGGACCATGGCGCGCTTCCGGCGACGCTCAACTACCGTGGCTATACGAAATCATCCTGCACCTCGATCAACCACGTCGTCTGTCACGGCATACCCGACAACAAGCCGTTGAAGGATGGCGACATCGTCAATATCGACGTCACCTATATCCTCGACGGCTGGCATGGCGACTCCTCGCGCATGTATCCGGTGGGCACGATCAAGCGTGCCGCGGAGCGGCTGCTCGAAGTCACGTATGAGTGCCTGATGCGCGGCATCGCGGCAATCAAGCCGGGCGCCCGAACCGGCGCCATCGGCGCCGCCATCCAGACCTATGCCGAAGCCGAGCGTTGCTCGGTGGTGCGCGATTTCTGCGGCCACGGGGTTGGCCGGCTGTTTCACGACGCGCCGAATATCCTGCATTACGGCAGCGCCAGCGAAGGCGTCGAGATGCGGCCGGGCATGATCTTCACCGTCGAGCCGATGATCAATCTCGGCCGGCCGCATGTGAAAGTGCTGTCGGACGGCTGGACCGCGGTGACGCGCGACCGTTCGCTGTCGGCGCAGTACGAGCACACGATCGGCGTCACCGAGACCGGCTGCGAGATCTTCACGCTGTCGCCAAAAAACCTCGACCGCCCCGGCCTGCGGGCCTAGTGTCTGGCAGATCGGGCGTTACCTTGCCCGGCAAATGCTGGGTGGGGCAGCCATGAACGGCAACGACGACGAGCGGGCCTTCTTTCCCGAAAGGCCAGTGCGATCCCACGCGAAGGCGGTGGCCGCCGACAAGCCGCATTATCTCGGCCATCGCGACCGCCTGCGCGAGCGCTTCGCCGCCGGTGCCAACACCCTCCCCGACTACGAACTGCTCGAGCTTCTTTTGTTCCGGCTGATCCCGCGCGCCGACACCAAGCCGGTCGCCAAGGCATTGCTGGCACGCTTCGGTACATTGGCCGAGGTCCTCGGTGCGTCCGTCGAGCGCCTGCAGGAGGTGAAGGGCATCGGCCCGGCGGTGGCGCTCGACCTCAAGGTGGTTGCGGCAACGGCGCAGCGCATGGCGCGCGGCGAGATCGCCGGCCGCGAGCTGTTGTCGACCTGGACGCAGGTTCTCGAATACTGCCGGTCGGTGATGGCCTTCGAGGAGCGCGAGCAGTTCCGCATCCTGTTCCTCGACAAGAAAAACGCGCTGATCGCCGACGAAGTCCAGCAGGTCGGCACCGTCGACCACACACCGGTCTATCCGCGCGAGGTGGTCAGGCGCGCCTTGGAGCTCTCCGCCACGGCGATCATTCTGGCGCATAACCATCCGTCGGGAGACCCGACGCCGTCGCGCGCCGACATCGAGATGACCAAGCTGATCATCGAGACGGCCAAACCGCTTGGTATTGCCGTTCACGACCACATCATCATCGGCAGGAAAGGCCACTCCAGCATGAAGGGGCTGCTGCTGATCTGAGGTTTGGCGTTGTTTTCAGCTTTGTCCGCTGTACGCCTATGTACCGCAACGTGAAGGCGGTCGGCTCGATAAATTCTGGCGCCGAGGCTCAGCTGGCCGTGCGCAGGCGTCGCGATCGGACAAAGGTCTTAAGTCCCTCGGAATCGAACGCGTGGCCGAAGGCATAACCCTGCAATATGTCGCAGCCCAGGCCCTTAAGTAGCCGTGCATGCTGCATCGTCTCGACGCCTTCCGCCACGACCTCGATACCCAGCGACTTGCCGATTTCAATGATCGACGAGACAACCTGCCTTCTCTGCGGCGATTTGACGATTGGGGTGACCAGCTGCCGATCTATCTTCAGCCGGCGCGGCTGCAACTTCAGCAAACTGACCATCGAAGCGTAACCGGTACCAAAATCGTCTATTTCGATGTCAATCCCCAGTTCTTTTATCTGCTCGATGTTCCACGTGACAAGGTCGTCGTTCTCGTCCAGGAAAATCGACTCAACAAGCTCAAACGAAACTGTTCCCTTCTTGATATTTTGCTCTCGCAGGCTCTTGATGAGCTCCTCATCCTGAAGGCGCCTGGCCGAGACATTGACCGACACCCGCGGAATGTGAAGTTTTGCAGCGGACCACGCTTCGAAATCCGAAAGCGATTGCTTCAATATGGCTTGGTCGATGATCGAGACAACGTTCAGTTCTTCTGCAATCCTCAGGAAGACGTCGGGCGCCAAAATACCCTTTATTGGATGTTTCCACCTCGCCAGCGCCTCAACCCCAACGATTTCGAGCGTCTTTGCGTCAAATTGGGGCTGGTAGAACGGGATGAACTCGTTGCGCTCGAGGCCGCCGAGAATTTCGTCGGCAATCCGCTTGGTATCGACGATTTCGCTTTGCATCGCGTCGGTGAAGAATTCGTATCGATTGCGCCCCCGCCCCTTTGCTCGGTAAAGCGCGATATCGGCGTTCACCAGCAGGTGTTTGGCTTCGACATCTTTTCCGTTATCGACAGCGATTCCCACGCTGACACCAAAACGGCATCGATGACCCTGATAGTAGACCGGTTCGCGCATCTGGCTGATGACGCGGTCGGCGAGCAGCGCCAGCTGCTTGGTATCGTCGCGCACCACGCACAGAACGATGAATTCGTCTCCCCCGATACGGGCGACGAATCCCTCGTCGCCGACCTTCGACCTGAGCACGGTTGACGCGTGAACCAACATCGCGTCACCGGCGGCGTGGCCCAGCGTATCGTTGATGTGCTTGAACCGATCCAGATCTATGTGAAGCAGTGCCGCGTGCCCGCCTGAGTGCCTGGCGTTTGCCGCGTAATGTTCCAGTACCTGGTCGAGGTAACGCCGGTTGGGCAAGCCGGTCAGCGAATCATGAAGCGCGATGTGCTCTATGCGCGCTTTGGCTGACTCGAGTTCTGCATTTTTCGACTCGGACAGCTGTTTTGCACGAACCAGATCCTTGTTCAGCAGGACGTCGGCAGTCACGTCCCATTCCGCGCCGATCATTTTTGGGGTGTCGTTTGCGACCCGGTAAACGATCGCCTTGGACCGGACATGACGGATCTCGCCATCCTGACGCACAATCCGGTACTCCGACAAATATGGTCGTCCGCTGGCCACCGCCCTGTCGAAGTCCGCGTTGGCGCCAGCCAAATCATCTGGGTGGATTGCTCCCGCCCAGTCTGGATAGCCCCGGTGCTCGCCGGTTGGTTTGCCATATATTTCGTTGACGCGATCATCCCACGTAAGCTCGTTGGTCGCGAGATCGTGTTCCCAAACCCCAATAGCCGAAGCTTCCAGGGCGAGTTCCAAGCGTCGTGACAATCGACGCAATTCCGCATAATTGCGCTGTCTTTCGCCAATCAGGCGGCCTGTGACCAGGAAAGGGAACACAACCAAGGCTCCGGCCGTCGCCATGATAGCGCGCAACAACCATGCGTTGCTTGGCGTCGAAGGCCAGCCATTTTTGGGAATGGCCGCGATTTGCCACGAACCGGACGGGAGCACAACGTCGGCTGTCACCGGATCGCTTTTGCTGATCCGCTCACTACCGTAGAATTGGTCTCCATTTTGGCCGAGAGCGTCCCTGCCGATCAGCGCTATGTCAATCCCGAGATCGTCGTCAAGCAGCCCGCTCGCCCGATAAAGACGCTGCACGTCGACAACGGCGGAAATGATGCCCCAGAACCTTTCCGTATTGCCCGCGCTCCGCACGAAAACCGGAAAGCGGCCGATGAAGCCTTGTCCTCCCTGCTTCAGCTCGACGGGGCCGGCAAGCACCAGCTTGCGTTCGTCTCGCGCCCTTAGCGCAGCCGCACGCTGTCGTTCGTTCTTGCGGTAGTCCAGGCCCATCGCCTGCTCGTTACCCTCCATCGGGTACATCAGGGAAACGACCAGATCGGGCGCGCCGGCAATATTGTTCAATTGCGAGTCGGCGCCAAACAGATTGCTCGCGAGTGAGGCGAAGCGTTGCTGTCCCATATAGGGCTCGGTCACGACCGCGGAGACCAATCCACGCACGAGTTGAAGGTTTCCGTTGATATTGCCTTCGAGCTTGGCGCGGATGAGGTTGACCTTGGTCAGCACGTCCGAACGGACGGCCTGGTCCGAGACGACTTTGTTCTGGTGCTCCGCGAACGCAGCGCTGATAAGTATGACGACAAGCGCGATCGCCGCCGGAATATTTGCCGACGAAAAGACGACCTCCTTGATGCCGCCGAACCTAGCGCGGAAAAAAGCCAATAGGCGATTCCTCAAGTGCCATTTCAGGTTTTCGGGTCGACCCGATGAGGAACATTAGCTTTCAATGTTTAATTTGACCTTCACGCTCCTTAGAGCTTTTGCACTTCCGACCGTTGCTGATGTTGCAGGCCCGAGCGGTTGGAGCCAGCTGCCGACTTCCACTGCCATGGTCCCACTGATTGAGATGCGCTGGCGCCGGCGATCCAGCGTCTGTCGACCATTCGCGAGGAGATCTGCTCATCTCAAGGCGCTCGTCTGTGGAAGCGGACCGAGAGAGAGGCCGGCTAGACCTGGCTTGCTCGGAAGATCGAGGAGCGCGAGCGATTGCACAAGTCGACGCTCCGACCCGGGTACTCTGGAGCGTTGACCTGGACTAGTGCCCCTCAATCGCCTTGGGAGACACAAGGTATGGTATCTTGCCGACGCTGCGCTTCGTCGCGCCAATGGAATAAGCCATCGGTATCTTGGGAGAGTTCTCCGGCAAGCCGTACATATCCTTGCCGGCCCGCACGGCAAATGAAAAGTGCTGCCACGAAACCGTGTCATGCTCATTGAGAAAATCGAGCGTCAGACCAGCTGAAATCAGCGCATTCACCACGTCACTGATCGGGTGGATCCATTCATAATAGCGAGGATGCTTCAAGATGCGATCATCGCCGGTGTAGGTCAGTTCCTCGTTCCAGGCGAGCGGCCGAGCTATCGGCGTTCGCCAGTCGTGCTTCAATTCCAGGGCCGCGGCCTTTCGATCGCACTGAAACAGCAATGGATGGCCCTCGGCCATGTAGAGGCGGCCGCCGGGTCGCAGAAGATCGGCAACCACCCGCGCCCAACGGAACACGTCGTCCAGCCAGTTTACCGAACCCCAGGTAACGTAAGCGATATCAAAGGTCCGGCCGAGCGCTTCCACCGCCTCGAACAGTGGCGCTTCCACGAAGCGCACTTCGGTGCCTGCCTTCGCAGCAAAATCCCGCGCTGCCACGATCGCCGTCGGTGAAAAGTCGAGCCCGGTCACGCTGCCTGCGCCGAGATTCTTCAGGCTGATCGTGTCAAGACCGATGTGACACTGCAGGTGGACGATATCCTTGCCGGCGATATCGCCGAGCTCGCGTGTTTCCAGCTCATAGAGATTGGATCCGCCGGCCAGCACATTCTCGATGTGGTAGCTGCCCGTTGTGTCGGTCGAGTGCAGTTCGGCCCGATCATTCCAATTAAGGCGGTTCGCGCCCAGAAACCGTTCCAAATTCCCCCACCCCTGACCGACGCATGGTAAACAAGTCGTTAAAGCACCTTTGCAGCGAAAGTAGCGCGCGTCAATCCGGACCGGGCGGCAGTACGACGCCGCTCGCGAAAGCATTAGTCCCGGGAAGGCTTGCTGCTGATCAAAGGCTTCTGGCGCGATCGCCGCGCCCGGCGACAAGACCCCGCAGGCGCTCCCGGACTCCGCCGTCGTGGTCTGTATGTGGATCAGTCGGTTCCTCAGCCCGGCACAGCCACCATCGCGATATTTCTGGAGAGCTCGTTTGTGGGGGCAACTGCGTCTGCCGTGCCGCTCGTGAGTGCTCGGTAGAGTGCCAGATAATCGCTGCACATGCGCTCGACCGTGAACCGCTTCTCGAACGTCTGCCGCACTCGTGCGCGATCGAGGCTGTCTATGCGCCGGAGCGCGCCCACGGCTTCCTCCACCGTATCCACGATCCATCCGGACACACCGTCATCGATGATCTCCGGGACGGCGCCACGCCGGAACGCAACCACCGGCGTACCGCAGGCCATTGCTTCGATCGTTACGAGACCGAAGGGTTCCGGCCAGTCGATCGGAAACAAAAGCGCTTTCGCATTGCCCAGAAAATCCGCCTTTTGCCGCTCATCGATCTCGCCAATGAACTCCACGTTCGAATGCCGCAGCACTTGCGGCTCGACCCTTTCCTTCCAGAACGACTGGTCCACCTTGTCGATTTTGGCGGCGATCTTCAGGGGAAACCCGGCCCGCGCCGCTATTTGTATGGCGGCTTCCGGCCCCTTTTCCGGCGAGATGCGACCGAGAAACGCAAGATAGCCAGAGGTGTTCGGGTGGAACGGCAGAAGATCGCGGGGTAGGCCATGATGCACGGTTCCAACCCAATTGACGGGCGGCATGGGCCGGCGCTGGTCGAAGGAAATCGAGACCAGGGGAACGTCGTCGAACATCGCATAAAGCTGCGCCAGATCGGGCAGGTCGAGCCTGCCGTGAAGCGTGGTAACCGTTCGTCTGGCAAAATCCCGAATTATGGGGAAGTGCAGAACATCGACGTGGAAATGCAAAACGTCGAATTCACCGGCTCGCCGGCGCACCCGTTCAAGCATCATAACATGGTGCGGACCACCGTCCTGGACCCTGGGGTTCAGGCGCAGCGCGACGTCGCAACACGGCACCAGCTCGGCTGAGGTACGAGAATCGGCGCTGGCGAACAGCGTCACCTCGTGGCCCTGTCGGGCAAGTTCTTCGGTCAGATACGAAACAATTCGCTCGGTTCCACCGTAGGTTCGGGGCGGCACGGATTCGGTTAGCGGTGCGATCTGGGCTATTTTCATTTAGAAAATCTTTTCGGCGGCGATCGCCGTCTTTCAAACAAGCTTCGGCGGCAACCAAGACAAGCGAGAGCTTCCCGTTGCGAAGTATTCTATGCAGAGCGTATTTATAGTTGTGCCGTCCGTGCTCCTCCCGTGCAATCAGGTTTCCCTTATTCAACTCCTCTGCATCCAAGAACTGCGATCCATGAGAAATGTTTCACCGGCTCGATAAAAAGACAGAATGAGCTACGCGCCGCCGCCCCGCCGCCCCCTGACAGGCAGCTTTGGATCGCTCGATCACCACCAAGTGATCCAGGCGTGCCGGTGCCGAATGGAACATAAAGCCCGGAATTCAGTTAGATAGCCGGATTTGGCTGGAGTACCGCCAGATGCGGAATTCCAGCCGGGCAGGGCACTACCGTGACACGGAGTGAGCGGCTTCGGGCGCATCTCGCCGAACTCAGGCACCACCTTGCCGAACTCGGGAGCCATAAACGCTCCCTATGGAGGATGCCATGAACCAGTGGACAAACGCCAGGCTCTGTGACGTAGCCAACCTGATCCTTGGGGCAATTCTGTTCTTCTCCCCCTGGATCTTCACCTTTGCGGCAGGCCCGCAGACGCAGAACGCCCTCGGCAGCGGAATCTTGATTGTCGTGCTTTCGGTTGCCGCCCTCGCAGCATTCGCCGTGTGGGAAGAGTGGGTGAACCTGGTCGTCGGACTGTGGGTTCTCGCATCGCCCTGGGTGCTTGGATTCCAGGCGACCACGGCGATGACCGTGCATGTCGTGATCGGCATTCTGGTCGCCGTGCTGGCGGCGATCGAGCTCTGGATGATGTATCAGAACCCGCCGACCCAGTCCGCCGCCTAACAGGCGCAGCCAGCCAGCGCCCTTTTTTGGGCCTGACGGATCTATCGGTCGTCTGCCGGTCTCTCGGCAACAGCCGCCGGAGGCCGGGTAGGCGGCGTTTGTTTGGACGAGAATAGGAAGGATGGCGCATTATGGTCGGTGACAATCCGCGTTCGACGGCCAGGATTGCGGGACATCCTATTCATCCGATGCTCGTGCCATTTCCGATCGCCTGCTTCGTCGGCACCCTGCTGACGGATCTAGCCTATTGGCGAACAGCGGAGATGATGTGGGCTGACTTCTCCGCTTGGCTGGTTACCGTCGGCGTGATCATGGGCTGCCTAGCAGCGATCGCGGGGCTGATCGATTTCCTGGCCAATCCGCTGATAAGGGCACAGCCCCCCGCCTGGCCGCACGTGCTCGGCAATCTTCTGGCGCTGGCGTTATCCATCATCAACATGCTCGTGCACACCCGCGATGCATGGACCTCCATCGTTCCTACAGGCTTGATCCTCTCGGCGGTTGTCGTGCTCGTCCTCATCTTCACTGGTTGGCTGGGCTGGTCCATGGTGTACCGGCATCACGTCGGAGTGGCGGATTGATGCGCATAGCAAGCTCCATCGGTCAGACCAGGCGCATCGCGGTGTCCGTCCTCGTTTGCACTGCGGCGATCACTCTTGCAGCGTGCAGCGGCAACGACCCGGACCCCAGCAGTCAGATAGGGCCGAATCCAAAACTGCCGGACCCGATCCAATATTTCTTCCCGCCCATGCATCTCGCTTCCGTGGTCGGATGGAATAGCGACGAGAAGCCGACAGTCGCGCAGGGGCTGCAGATCCAGGCTTTTGCCCACGGCTTGCAGCATCCGCGGTCGCTTTATGTGCTGCCCAATGGCGACGTGCTGGTGGTCGAGTCCAAGGCGCCGGGTGGCGAACCGATCAAACGGCCCAAGGATTTGGTGATGGGCTGGATCGAATCCTGGGTCACCTCGGGCGGCGACAGCGGCCCAAGCAACCGCATTACGCTGCTGCGCGACGCCGATGGCGATGGCAAGCCGGAGCTGACCAGCGTATTCCTCGACCACCTGAACTCCCCCTTTGGCGTGGCGCTGGTGGGAAGCGATCTCTACGTCGCCAATACCGACTCCATCGTCCGCTATCCCTACAACACCGGTGACACAAAGATCACCGCGCCCGGGACGCCGCTAACCGCCCTGCCCGGCGGCCCGATCGACCACCATTGGACGAAGAGCCTGGTGGCAAGCCCCGACGGCTCGCTGCTCTATGTCGGCATCGGCTCGAACAGCAACGTCGCCGAAAACGGCATCGAGGCGGAGAAGAACCGCGCCGCCATCTGGCAGGTAGACAGGGCCACCGGCCGGTCGCGCATTTTCGCCAGCGGTTTGCGCAATCCAAACGGCCTGAGCTGGGAGCCGCAGACCGGGGCGCTCTGGGCAGTGATCAATGAACGCGACGAGCTCGGCCCCAATCTCGTGCCGGATTATCTGACCTCGGTAAAGGATGGCGGCTTCTACGGATGGCCATACAGCTATTACGGCCAGCATCTCGATCCCCGCGTCATGCCCCAACGTCCGGACCTGGTCGCAAAAGCGATCGTTCCGGATTATGCACTGAGTTCCCACGTCGCCCCTCTGGGGCTGGCCTTCTATGCGGCAACCAGCCTTCCCGAGGCATATCGCGGCGGCGCCTTCGTTGGCGAGCATGGCAGCTGGAACCGCACGCGCTTCAATGGCTACAAGGTAGTTTTCGTACCATTCAGCGGCGGCCGTCCGAGCGGCGTCGCTACCGACGTGGTGACTGACTTCCTGGACAAGGACAACAAGGCGCGCGGCCGGCCTGTCGGCCTGGCTGTCGACAAAACCGGGGCCCTGCTCATCGCCGACGACGTCGGCAACACAGTTTGGCGGGTGACATCTGCCGGCCAATAAAGTGGCTCCACTCCCTTCGTCGAGCTGTCGGTCGAGCAGGTGGAGGGATCCCCGACGATCGCCGTTCCGGTGGTTCTGCTAGGCGCATTCGGCGTGCCCGCCATTGCCGGCTACTCCACGCTGACGATGTTTGCCGCGTGGCCGCATCGGGCGGGTGAGCTGGAAATAGATGAGGGCCTGCCGCTGATCACCGCCGAACCGAAGGACCGCCAGCGCCGCGAAATGGTATTTTTGCCCTTCCCACAGCCGGCTCTAGAATTTTCATCGCAAATCAAGTTATGATGCACTTGGTATTTCCCGGGACGGCTTGCGCCGCTTGGAATACCGGGAGGAACCGGGACATGGCCGTTGCGCTTGTACTCGTTCTGATAGTCGTGGGCTCGGTGTTGTTCCACTTCCTGAGCCCATGGTGGTGGACGCCGATTGCCTCGAACTGGGACTATATCGACAACACCATCATCATAACTTTCTGGATCACCGGTGTCGTCTTCGCCGCCGTGGTTCTTTTCATGGCCTATTGCGTCTTCCGCTTCCGTCATCGGGAAGGCAATCAGGCGGCATACGAACCTGAGAACAGGCGGCTCGAATCCTGGCTGACGGTCGTCACCGCGGTTGGTGTCACCGCTTTGCTCGTTCCAGGCCTGTTCGTCTGGAGCCGGTTCGTTACCGTTCCAAGCGACGCAACCGAGGTCGAAGTCGTCGGCCAGCAGTGGCAATGGAGTTTCCGCCTCCCCGGCAAGGACGGCAAGCTCGGCACATCCGACACTCGCGACGTCAACGCTGAAAATCCACTCGGCGTCATCGCCACCGATGCCAACGGTCAGGACGATGTCGTAGTGGAAGCGGCCGACCTGCACCTCCCGGTAGGCAAACCGGTCAAGATGCTGCTCCGCTCGATCGATGTGCTGCACGATTTCTACGTGCCGGAATTCCGCGCCAAGATGGACATGATCCCGGGCTCGGTCACCTATTTCTGGTTCACTCCTACCAAGACCGGAACCTTCCAGGTCCTGTGTGCCGAACTCTGCGGCCAGGGACATCCGATGATGCATGGCGTGGTCATGGTCGATACTCAGGAAGACTATCTGGCGTGGCTTGGCCAGCAGCAGACTTTTGCGCAGCTGTCCGCGCCCCAGCAGATGGGCTCGGCAGAGTAGGAAACCGGAACGACGGCGCGCCGTCGGGATTGAAGTTAATGCGGCAAGTCCGAACTGTCGGGCTGGCCGAGAAGGGCACGGAGGTGTTCCTATGGTCGATATCACACCTGCAGATGCGGTACCGCCGGCCGAAGTCGCGGAAATGGAACTCTACCATCCGCACAGCTGGTGGACGAAATACGTTTTCTCGCAGGACGCCAAGGTCATCGCCATCCAGTATTCGGCGACGGCGACAGCGATCGGCATGGTCGCGCTGGTGCTATCCTGGCTGATGCGGCTGCAACTCGGCTTCCCCGGCACATTCGACTTCATCACCCCGGAAGCCTACTACCAGTTCATCACCATGCACGGCATGATCATGGTGATCTACCTGCTCACGGCACTCTTCCTGGGCGGCTTCGGCAACTATCTGATCCCGTTGATGGTTGGTGCTCGCGACATGGTCTTTCCCTATGTCAACATGCTGAGCTACTGGATCTATCTGCTCGCCGTGCTGGTCCTGGTGTCGAGCTTCTTTGCGCCCGGCGGACCGACGGGTGCCGGCTGGACGCTCTATCCGCCGCAGGCGATCATGACCGGTACGCCAGGCGGCCAGGACTGGGGCATCATCCTGATGCTTGTCTCGCTGATCCTGTTCATCGTCGGCTTTACCATGGGCGGCTTGAACTATGTCGTGACGGTGCTGCAGGGGCGCACGCGCGGCATGACGCTGATGCGCCTTCCGCTTACTGTCTGGGGTATTTTCACCGCCACCGTCATGGCACTGCTCGCCTTCCCGGCGCTGTTCGTCGCCTGCGTGATGATGCTGCTCGACCGGGCGCTCGGCACCAGCTTCTTCATGCCGGCGATCGTCGAGATGGGCGAACAGTTGCAGCACGGCGGCGGCAGCCCGATCCTGTTCCAGCATCTGTTCTGGTTCTTCGGCCATCCGGAAGTCTACATCGTGGCGCTTCCGGCCTTCGGCATCGTATCCGACCTGATCAGCACCCATGCGCGCAAGAACATCTTCGGCTACCGCATGATGGTCTGGGCCATCGTCGGCATCGGCGCGCTGAGCTTCGTGGTCTGGGCGCACCACATGTATGTCAGTGGCATGCATCCCTATTTCGGCTTTTTCTTCGCCACAACGACATTGATCATCGCTGTCCCAACAGCCATCAAGGTCTACAATTGGGTGCTGACGCTGTGGCGCGGCGACATCCACCTCACCATACCGATGCTTTTTGCCTTGGCCTTCATCGTCACCTTCGTCAATGGCGGGTTGACTGGGCTATTTCTTGGCAATGTCGTCGTCGACGTTCCGCTGTCGGACACGATGTTCGTCGTCGCCCATTTCCATATGGTCATGGGGGTTGCCCCGATCATCGTAATCTTCGGCGCGATCTATCACTGGTATCCGAAGGTCACCGGCCGGATGCTGAACGAGACACTGGGCCGGTTCCATTTCTGGGTCACCTTCCTCGGCGCCTATCTGATCTTCTTTCCCATGCACTATCTCGGCTTGATGGGCGTGCCGCGGCGGTACAACGAATTGACCGACATGACGATCATGACGGAATCGGCCCACCACCTGAACTCGTTTATCAGCATCATGGCTTTTATAGTCGGTTTTGCTCAGATTGTGTTTCTGTTCAATCTCATCTGGAGCATCCGCCATGGCCGTGAGGCTGGCGGCAATCCGTGGCGGGCAACGACGCTCGAGTGGCAGACGCCCGAAACACCGCCCGCCCACGGCAATTTCGGCAAGGATCTGCCGATCGTCTATCGCTGGGCCTATGACTACAGCGTACCGGGAGCCAAGGAGGACTTCATACCGCAAAACGTTCCGGGCTCCTTCGCGCCCTCCAGGGAGCCGGCATGAGCGTAATCCTGGTCTTCCTGCTCGTGATCGCCGGTATTGCCGGGTGGTGGCTTTCCCATCAGCGGCTAATGACGAAGCCGTGGCTCGAGCAAGGTATGATCGGGGATTTTGTCGCTCTGGACCGATCGGCGCTGCCGACCGCAAAGATCGGTCTCGGCGTCTTCCTTGCCGTCGTCGGCTGCCTGTTCGCGCTGTTCACCAGTGCTTACTTCATGCGCATGGCGCTGTCGGATTGGCGGCCGCTGCCCATCCCGCCCCTGCTCTGGCTTAACACCGGCGTACTGGTCTTGAGCAGCATCGCGATACAGTGCGCTTCGCTCGCGGTGCGCAAGGGTCAAGTGGATATGGTCAGGCTCGGCCTCGCCACCGCTGGACTCACGGCACTCGTCTTCCTGATTGGACAGCTTGTGGCATGGCGGGAACTGAGTGCGGATGGCTATTTTCTGGCATCCAATCCGGCCAACAGCTTCTTCTACCTGCTAACGGGAATGCATGGCCTGCATATACTGGGAGGACTGGTCGGGCTGGGCAGAACGAGCGTCGGCGCCTGGAACGGAGCGCAGCCGCAGCGGCTTCGCCTCAGTGTCGAGCTGTGCGCCATGTACTGGCATTTCCTGCTTTTCGTCTGGCTCGCCATCTTTGCGCTTCTGGCCGGCTGGGCTTCGACTTTAATCGACATTTGCCGAGGGTTGCTGACCTAGGAGGAACGGGCGGATGGCAGAGACGACACTGGCCCACATCGGCCGAACAGAGCCGCGGCCCGCAGGCTGGCAAGGCATCGCCGCCGACTGGTCCTCGGATCAGCGGGCGTTCAAAAACGTGTCCTGGGGCAAGGCCATGATGTGGATCTTCCTGCTCAGCGACACGTTCATCTTCGGCTGCTTCCTGCTCTCCTACATGACCGCGCGTATCTCAACACGTGTGCCGTGGCCCAATCCGAGCGAGGTCTTCGCCCTGCGCATCGGTGGCTCCGACATTCCACTGATCCTTATCGCCATCATGACCTTCGTGCTGATCTCGAGCAGCGGAACGATGGCCATGGCGGTCAATTTCGGCTACCGCCGCGACCGCCGCAAAACGGCAGTGCTGATGCTCTTGACCGCAGCACTCGGCGCGACCTTTGTCGGCATGCAGGCCTTCGAATGGACCAAGCTGATCACCGAGGGCGTGCGGCCTTGGGGCAATCCCTGGGGCGCTGCCCAGTTCGGCGCATCCTTTTTCATGATCACCGGCTTCCACGGCACGCACGTGACGATCGGGGTGATCTTCCTGATCATCGTGGCGCGAAAGGTCTGGCGCGGGGATTACGATGTCGGACGGCCCGGCTTCTTCACCAGCCGAAGGGGCCGCTACGAGAACGTCGAAATCATGGGGCTTTACTGGCATTTCGTCGACCTGGTCTGGGTGTTCATTTTCGCATTTTTCTATCTTTGGTGAGAGGCAGGACATGGCTGAAGCAACCGCAAACGGCCTGGGACAACACGCACTGGACAGCGCCCGTACCCATGATGCGACGACGACCGGCGTTACCCCGGCGGAGGTTCATCAGGAGCACCCGATCAAGCTCTATCTGGTGGTCTGGGCGTGGTTGTTCATCCTCAGCACCTGCTCCTATCTGGTCGACTATTTCGGTCTCCACGGCTATCTCAGATGGTCGCTGATCCTGATCTTCATGATCCTCAAGGCAGGACTGATCGTCGCCATCTTCATGCACATGGCCTGGGAACGGCTGGCACTGGCATATGCAATTATTCTGCCGCCGGTGCTGGTTCTGGTGTTCGTGACGATGATGGTCTTCGAAGCGGACTACACGCTTCTCACCCGAATGGCGTTTTTCGGGGCCGGGCCCTGACATGCAATCCGGATCCGGGCCGTCCGGTCCTGGAGCCTTCGCCTTGAAACAATCCACGGCTGGTCCATTTCTGTTGGTATCGGAAACGACAGGCGATGCCGGCGTTTCCACATGCGTCGCGAACACCAGCAAGGGGCGCCCAAGATGACCATCGCAAACAGACTGAAGGACTTCATCGATAGGAAAGGAATTTCCTACGACACCGTCGAGCATCACCGCACGGCGACAAGCAGACAATCCGCCATTGCGGCACATGTGCCTGGCAGCATAATGGCCAAATCGGTGGTCGTTCACCACGACCGTGGCTACGCGCTCGCCGTGGTTCCAAGCACGCACAGGATAGAACTCGCGACATTGCAGGATGTCATGGAGAAGCCTCTTGGACTTGCCTCCGAAGACGAGGTGGTCTCGTTGTTCGGCGATTGCGATGTCGGCGCTGTGCCGCCGATCGGCGCTGCCTATGATGTGCCAGTGGTCCTCGATGAAAGCCTCGGCGACGCTCCCGAAATCTATTTCGAGGGCGGTGACCATAGGACGCTGGTGCATGTGAGCGGCAAGGATTTCCGCGACCTGACAAAGGACGCACGCCAGGCCCGTTTCAGCCACCCGGCCTATTGAAAGCTCTGCCCCACCCTGCCCGCACCGGCACTTTCACCGGTGCGCGCAGGGCAGGTTTTTTTCAGCTCACGGTCTGGTGGCCGGCGGCGATTCTACAACTTTCCGATAGACATGCCAGGTCGCATGACCAAGGATCGGCAGCACGACTGCCAACCCGGCGAACACTGGCAGCGAGCCGACGATCAGGGCGACGGCGACGATAAGGCCCCACACGGCCATCACGATCGGGTTGGCCAGGACAACGCGCACCGAGGTGTGGATGGCTTCGTAGGCGCCGACATCGCGGTCGAGCAACAACGGGAATGCGACGACCGTGGTGCACAACACAACCGCGGCGAACACGAAGCCGATGGCGTGACCCAGGATGATGAGCGTCCAGCCGCGTCCCGTGGCAAATATTTCACCGATGAAACTGGACAGCGATTGCGGCGGCGCCGGGCCGAACAGGGTCTGGTAGAATATCTGGGCCGTCAAAAGCCAGGCGATGAAGATCGCAAGCAGCATGACGCCGACCGCTGCAATAGCCGGCAGTGCTGGAGAACTCCTGACCTCAAAGGCGTGCCTCCACGAGGCGTCGAGCCCGGCTTCCCGTCGCCGGCTGATCTCATAGAGGCCGATCGCCGCGAACGGACCAATCAGTGCAAAGCCGGACACAAGCGGAAACAGCAATGGCAGCGTGTTGTTACCTGATGTCCAGACAGCAAGCACGACACCCGCAATCGGATAGATCAGGCAGAGAAAAACGATGTGCGACGGCTTGACCATGAAATCATCGACGCCACGCCTGAGCGCATCAAAAAGATCGGAGACACCGATTTTTCGAATTCTGGTGTGTTCCAGCGTCTCGCTGGCGCCTGCTATTACGTGAAAGCTTGCCATGACCATTCCTCCAGACCAGGTCCGGTAAGGTCGCGTTTTACGGTGCTGCCGTTCCGCATGATTGGCCCACGCAAACCGCGACCTGCACCATGATCAATATACTCTCATGCGGGGGACTTGTCGCGCTTTGTAGGAAGGCCCGGGAGTAAGAGGTCCCGGGTAGCCTGACTAGCTACGGACGCCGTTCTTCGATATGCTCTTCTAGTCGAAGGTGAAGGTCATGGACGGAAGGACAGTTCTCATACTCGGCCTTGGCGTCGTTATTCTGCTGTTGCTGGGATTTTGTGCTCTGCCAATGTGATGTTTTGAGCCGGGTCAATAGTCGGCTGAAGCGATCACTCGCATTACAATGGTGTCGGCAAGCAACGCTGCAAATATTGCGAAAAGATAGACAATCGAATACGCAAACAGCGCCTTTGCCGGCTTCATCTCCTTGTCGGCGACGAGAACCTTCCAGGCCTGCCAAATGAAACCTGCACCCAACGCGGCTGAAGCAGTGCCGTAATATCCGCTCGCGAAGCCGAGGCCCCAAGGGAGCACGCCGATTGGCGCCAAGAGCAGCGAATAGGCGAAGATTTGTTTTCTGGTCGAGTGCTGGCCGGCCACATTCGGCATCATCGGGACCCCAGCCGCGGCATAGTCACCGACCTTGAAAAGGGCCAGCGCCCAGAAATGAGGCGGCGTCCAGAGGAAAATGATCAGAAACAGGATGAGACTTTCAATGCCGATTGCGCCGGTTGCAGCAACCCACCCGATCACCGGAGGAAGGGCGCCTGCCGCGCCGCCTATGACGATATTCTGTGGCGTCGAGCGCTTCAGCCACATCGTGTAGATAACGACATAGAAAAAGATGGTGAACGCCAACAACGATGCGGCGAGCCACCCCACCAGCACGCCGAGCGTCATGACCGACAGTGCGGAAAGCACCAGACCGAAGCTGAGAGCTTCGCCAGGCGTGACGCGACCGGACGGAATCGGTCGCTTGGACGTGCGAGACATCAAGGCGTCTATGTCTGCGTCGTACCACATATTGAGCGCGCCGGCGGCTCCCGCTCCAACCGCGATTGCGCCGATGGCAATTAAGGCGATAACTGGATTCATCACGCCGGGCGCCATCATCAGGCCGACGAAGGCCGTAAACACGGCAAGTGCCATGACGCGTGGTTTCAAAAGCGCAAAGAAATCACCCGCCGTCGCCTCCGAGAGGCGGATGCCGGTATCCTTGAGACGGCTTTCTTCAGTCGACATTCAGACGACCACCGATGGGAATGGCAGCCTAGCCGGCCAATGTCTTTTTTGCAACGAGTCGCCCTCCCCACCGACACTGCCGGCAGATTGCGGCCGAGGCTATGCCTCGACCTGTTTGCTATACCAAGATCCGGCGGAAGAGCCGGGCTATTTGGAGAATTGCTTCAGATAAGCAATGACATTGGCGACGTCCTCGTCCTTCTTGAGGCCGGGGAATGCCATCTTGGTTCCTTTGACCATCGCCTTGGGATCGTGAAGGTAGGTCGTCAGCGTGGCCTCATCCCATTTGACGCCGGACTTGCCGGCCTCGGTCATGGCCTTGGAATAGCTGAACCCTGGATGCGTGCCGGCCGTTCGGCCGATGACGCCGTTCAAGGACGGGCCGACCTTGTTCTGATCCTTGTCCGCGATATGGCAGACCTTGCATTTGGCGAAGACCTTCTCACCCGCCGCGGCATCCTGTGCCCGCGAGGGGCCGGCAATGACGGTGGCGACGGACATGATGACAAAAAACACAAAGGCACGCATGGCATTTCCTCCCTG
The DNA here is from genome assembly GCF_040321335.1 of Mesorhizobium sp. M0437. Classification (NCBI taxonomy): domain Bacteria; kingdom Pseudomonadati; phylum Pseudomonadota; class Alphaproteobacteria; order Hyphomicrobiales; family Phyllobacteriaceae; genus Mesorhizobium; species Mesorhizobium sp. M0437. Next base: position 72,083 of record NZ_JAMYRK010000013.1, on the reverse strand, counting down.
ATCGCCAATTTGCCCTGGCTGACCTGCACAGGCCGACATTTAGTCCGCTGGCATGCGCTCTTGAATGGCAGAACGGATATCCACTGCCTGGGGTTGCGGCACCTACATACCACGGAACCCGGCCGGCAGATAGAGTTCGGCCGTGCCAAGGTTTAATGCGGACAATCTGCTCAAGGCAATTTGGTGTTGCAGCTGGCGGCGATCCGGCCGATCGCCTCTTCAACTCCGGTGAGGTCAAACTCGGCTTTGCCGCGCCCCGACAGCAGCCCGAACCGCCAGGACAGCAGCAGCCGGTCCGCGGCAATCAGTCGCCTGATGCCGTCGGCACCGTCGCGGACCAGCATCCTGCTGCGCGGGCCGACCGACCAGCTTTCGTTGAGCTTGCCGGATTGGCCGACAGTCACCGACATGGCGATGGTTCGGCTGGCGGAAACGGTGTCGCTCAGCTGCAGCCATTCGCTCCAACGCGGTTCGCCGGCGGTCCGGCACGCGATCGTCAAAACCGGGCTGTAGCTCAATGCGCCGCCGCCGGTGATGAGCTTGTTGGTCGCATAAAGCGAGGCGGTGACAAGGCCATCGCTGCTCTTGTCGAACCGCCAGTTGTCGAGAACCGTATCAGCCTGGGCAATGCCACAGACCGACGCAAGCAGGAACGCCGCCGCCACGCTTCCGATACCGAAGAACTGTCTCAACGATGCCTCCAACAACCGCTGCGGTCAGCAACCCAGCGCAGATAATCATCAAAGCTTCATATCGCTACCTCGAGCGCCAGATGCGTGAAATCCGTTGCGTCTGTGCCACAACGAAAAAGGCCGCCTCGAGAAGGCGGCCTTTCGGAATTCAGCAGGGACGTTATTCAGCGTCCTTGGCGGCCTTCTTCTTCGGCGCGGCCTTTTTCTTCGGCTCTTCAGCGTCGTCGTCGGCCTTCTTGGTGTCCGCTTTTTTCGCAGCCGCCTTCTTCGCCGGCTTGGCCTTGGTTGTATCCGTATCCTCCTCGTCGGCCAGCAGCTCTTCCTTGCTGACCTTGACGTCGGTGACCGAAATCTGGCCGAGCAGATGGTCGACCACCTTCTCTTCGAACATCGGCGCGCGCAACGTGTTCAGCGCTTCGGGATTGTTGCGATAGAATTCGAAGGCTTCCTGCTGCTGGTTGGCCGGATAGCGACGCACCTGCTCGAACAGGCCGCGCTGCAATTCCTCGTCCGTCACCGTGACGCCGGCCTTCTCGCCGATTTCGGCGAGAACCAGACCGAGACGCACACGGCGCTCGGCAAGCCGCATATATTCTGCACGCGCTTCTTCTTCAGTCGTCTCTTCGTCGGCAAAGGTGCGCCCGGCAGCTTCGAGATCGCGATTGACCTGGTTCCAGATGTTGTTGAACTCGGCCTCGACTAGCTTGGACGGCGCCTCGAACGAGTAGGCAGCGTCGAGCTGGTCGAGCAACTGCCGCTTGACTTTCTGGCGCGTTATCGAGCCGAACTGGTTCTCGATCTGACCGCGCACCACCTCGCGCAGGCGCTCCAGCGATTCAAGGCCGAGATTTTTGGCCATCTCGTCGTTGATCTCAAGCGCGCCGGGCTTCGACACTTCCTTGACCGTCACGTCAAAAGTGGCTTCCTTGCCGGCCAGATGCGCCGCCTGGTAGTTTTCCGGGAAGGTAACCGTGACCTGCTTCTCGTCGCCGGCCTTGCTGCCGACCAGCTGGTCCTCGAAGCCGGGGATGAATTCCTTCGAGCCGAGCACCAGCGGCTGATCGGTGCCGGCGCCGCCGCCGAAGGCTTCGCCGTCGATCTTGCCGACATAATCGATGGTCACACGGTCGCCCTCGGCGGCCTTGCCGGTCTTCGGCTCGTAAGTGCGGGCGGATTCAGCGACACGCTTGACCTGCTCGTCGATCTCTTCATCCGGCACGTCGAACACCTGGCGCGTCACCTTGATGTCGGAGAAATCCTTGATCTCGATCGGCGGAATGACCTCATAGTTCAGGCGGAACTCGAAATCGGCACCGCCTGCCAGGATCTTCTCGGCTTCCTTCTCGTCCTCGGTCATGATCACTTCGGGCTGCATGGCGGCCTTTTCGCCGCGCCCGGTGATGATCGAACGGGTCGAATCATTGAGGATCTCGTTGACCACTTCGGCCATGAACGACTTGCCGTAGACTTTGCGCAGATGCTGCACCGGCACCTTGCCGGGGCGGAAGCCGTTGATGCGGACCTTGTTCCTGGCATCGGAGAGCCGCGCCATCAGCTTGGCTTCCATGTCACCGGCCGGCACGGTGATCTTGATCTCGCGCTTGAGACCGGAGTTGAGCGTTTCGGTGACCTGCATCATAAAACCTTTGTTTCCACCAATGAGGCCGTCAAACGGCCCCTGCCGTTTACAGCCTGCCGGTATGATCTTGCCGGGAATGGCTTTTGGTGCGGGACTTGGCGATCTGTCCGCTCAACGCGGCACAAATCCTCCAGAAATACGCTCCAAAATGTGAATAAGTCTTTGTTTTTCCTACTTCTTATCACATTCTGCAGAAGCGGACCGTCGCGTCCCGTCACATTCGACACGCCTTTTGTCACAGGCGACGCTGATTTTCAACCATCTTTGCATTCCGGCCAATGATGCCGATGTGGGCTCTGACATTGACAGAATGATGGCTACATGGGATTGGCCGGGCAATGCGGATGTGGCGGAATTGGTAGACGCCCTGGATTTAGGTTCCAGTGCCGAAAGGCGTGGGGGTTCGAGTCCCTTCATCCGCACCACCCTTCGCTCTTCGAGCTTGGGGTGGCAGGCCACTCGAAGCTCCTCCGAGCCTTGGCGCAGGAGATCATTGCCAAGGCCGTAGCGCGATCTAGTAAAGCGGCTCCTCGAACAGTGTCTTGTCGCCATCCATCAGCGCTTTGATCTGCGCCGTGCCGTTGGCCGCAATCGCCACGCGGATGCCGAACGGCCGCACCCGCATGTCGTTCTGGATCGCCATCCCCTCGCCTTCCGGCAGATAGAAGCGCTCGATGCCGTAATCCGGCGCGATCGTCGTTGCTCCCTGGCTGATATTCCAGCCCTCGGAGACGTGTCCGACGATATCGGCTTCATCGGATGCTGCCGGCGCCGGCGCTTGCCCGAACCAAGCCGCGGTCGACCCCCAATAGCCATCGGCGCCCTGCTTCAGCCTGACCACGATCGACGTTTCCTCGCTGGAAAGCTTGCCGGCCGGAATGTTGCCGATCAGTTTCACCGGTATGCGTGAAATGTCGTAGCCGAGCAGAATGTAGTCACCGCGCAAGAGATCGCGCGGATCGATCGGCTCGACCTTGAGCAGGACCTGCTTGCCATCGCGCAGGATCGCCGCGCGTCCGGCGATGATCCAGCTCAGAAAGCCGATCTGGACGAGCGCCAGGACCAGCGCCGAGATGATCAGTCTTTTGCCGGTCATCATGCCGCCGCTCCTGTCATGTTCGAGGCGTTCATGCGCCTTTCTATGCGGATGATAATGAAAGCAAGAACGGCGAGCAGCACCGCCGCCGCAAGGAAGAAGCCTGCCGTGTCGAGCATTGATTGCAGCATCACCACATAGATGATGGCGAGTTCGAAGGCGAAGCCCGCATAGGCAACCCAGCGCAGTCCCCGGCTCTCGCGGCCGCCCAGCACGATCGCCGCGATGATGCCGGCCAGCGCAACAGCCGAGGCAATGGCAAAGCCGCCATTGTAGCTGCTTTCATCCGCCAGTTCGAATTGGATCATCGCCAGGCCGGTGAGAAAGCCGATCAGCGCGTGCAAGGGCAACCTGCCGCCGAGTTGCAAAACCCTCTCGACCGGCCCGGCAGCAAAGATCGCAGCGGTAAAAAGCAGCACCGACGCGGCAACGAGCGGGATGGCGACTTGCAGCGTGTCGTATTCCATGGCCAACAGCACGAGGTAGAAAAGGACCGACAGGATGATCAGGTGGCGCGCCGCCTGGCTGCGCGTCCAGAACGAAACGGCGAACAGTATTAGCGCCATGACCACGAAGAGATGCGGAAATTCCGTGCGCCGGAAGTAGTCGAACCCTCTCAGGAACAGCCAGGCATCGGCGATGCCGACGGCAGCGACGGTCAGTGGGTTTGAGCGCAGCGCCACCGCCGCCAGCGTCGTGCCGGCGCCCCAGGTGATCAAGGCCGAGGCCTCGTCGCCCGACAAATGATACATCTGGCCGATCAGCGCGATCGAACCGCCGAATGCCGCAGCCGCGACGATCCACAGTGCTTCGCCGATCGCCGCATGGTCGCGCATCTTCAACATCGCGCCGCCGACATAGCCGGCAAGGATAACGGCAAAAAGTGCCGCGACCCGCACCAGCCGCGGGATGACTTCCCAGTTGGCGGCGATGAAGATCAGGATAGCCGCGCCGAACAGCAGCGCCGCCATCATCGCCAGGATCGAGCCGAAACTCAGCGATTTGCGTTCGTTTGCCTCGACGTCGCGCGTTAGAGCCTCGGCTGTCGGCGCGTCGATCAGGCCGGCCTGCTGCCATCGCGCGATATCCGACCTGACCCGTGACGAATAGCTCGCCATGCCCCTCCCCCTTTCCTTGGTTCTTTTAGCTCGTCCGGCCAAGCGTTTGACCTAACGGCATTTTCCGATCTGGGCGGAAAACTGGACGCGCGTTAATGCTGCATTGCACAATTTGCATTGCTGCCATGCACCAATAGCGCTTTTAAATCGATATGACCCCACCTATTTTCACGGTGCACACAAAGACGGAATGATCCGAAAGAAAGACGAAACGAGACTACCATGAACCTGATCCGCAACTATCGCAACTGGCGCCGCTATAGGGACACCGTGTCCGAGCTGAGCCGCCTGAGCACCCGTGAACTGACCGATCTCGGCATCAGCCGCAGCGACATTCACTACGTCGCCCGCAAGGCGGTCTAATCCTTCGGGCCGCAAATGGCCCGAACCAGTTTTGAAAAGAGAACGACAATGAACCTGATCCGCAACTATCGTAACTGGCGCGTCTACCGCGAGACGGTTACCGAGCTGGGTCGCCTGTCGAACCGCCAGCTCAACGATCTCGGCATCGTCCGCGACGAGATCAAGATGGTCGCTCGCAGGGCGATCTAACCACAAGAATTTCGCCAGGGTCGACCTCCTCCCCGACCCTGACGGATACGGTCAGCCTTCACCTCCTCCCGAGGGTTGACCACAAAAACGGCGCCCGCCGGACCTCCGCCCCCGGCGGGCGCTGTTTCTAAAAAGGGTTTCGCACCCTTTCAAATGGCGAAAGGAATTTCGTCAAAGCCGACCTCCTCCCCGGCGATGACGAATACGGTCGATCTTCACCTCCTCCCGAGGATCGACCAACAAAACGACACCCGCCGGACCTCCTCCCCCGGCGGGTGTTGTTGTTTTGGGGCGGCTTCCCCCGTCAGCCATTCTCCCGCGTGGCAATTGCAATCCTTGCGCCAAGCGACTATTTCGGCGCTCATGGACAAGAACCCCATTCACGTTATCGGCGGCGGTCTCGCCGGCTCCGAAGCCGCCTGGCAGGCGGCCGAAGCCGGCATTCCCGTTGTCCTGCATGAAATGCGTCCCGTCCGCGGTACCGACGCGCACAAGACCGACGGGCTGGCCGAACTCGTCTGTTCCAACTCCTTCCGCTCCGACGATGCGCAAACCAATGCCGTCGGCCTGCTGCACGCCGAAATGCGGCTGGCCGGTTCGCTGATCATGAGCGCCGGCGACGCGCATCAGGTGCCGGCCGGCGGAGCGCTGGCCGTCGACCGCGACGGATTTTCCGAAGCGGTCACCAGAAAGCTCGAAGCGCACCCGCTCATCACCATTCGTCGCGAGGAAGTGCCCGGCCTGCCGTCGGCGGAGTGGGACCAGGCGATCGTTGCCACCGGCCCGCTGACGGCGCCTTCGCTCGCCCAATCGATCGCCGAAGTGACCGGCGCCGACGCGCTCGCCTTCTTCGATGCCATCGCGCCGATCGTCCATTTCGACACGATCGACATGGATATCTGCTGGTTCCAGTCGCGCTACGACAAGGTCGGTCCCGGCGGCACCGGCAAGGATTACATCAACTGCCCGATGGACAAGGAGCAGTACCTTGCCTTCGTGCAGGCGCTGGTCGACGGCCAGAAGACCGAATTCAAGCAATGGGAAGGCACGCCCTATTTCGACGGCTGCCTGCCGATTGAGGTGATGGCCGAGCGCGGCGTCGAGACATTGCGCTACGGGCCGATGAAGCCGATGGGGCTGACCAATGCGCATGATCCGTCTGTAAAGGCGTATGCCGTCGTCCAGCTCCGGCAGGACAACGCGCTGGGTACGCTCTACAACATGGTCGGCTTCCAGACCAAGCTGAAGCACGCCGAGCAGGTGCGCATATTCCGCACCATCCCCGGGCTGGAACACGCCGAATTTGCCCGCCTAGGCGGCCTGCACCGCAACACCTACATCAATTCGCCGACGCTGCTCGACGCGTCGCTGCAGTTGAAGTCGCGACCCGGCCTGCGCTTTGCCGGCCAGATCACTGGCTGCGAGGGCTACGTCGAGAGCGCCGCCATCGGCTTGCTCGCCGGGCGCTTTGCAGCCGCCGAAAGGCTTGGCCATGCGCCGTCGCTGCCGCCCTTGACCACCGCCTTCGGCGCCTTGCTCAACCACATCACCGGCGGCCATATCGTTTCAGACGATGAGCCGGGAAAGCGCTCCTTCCAGCCGATGAACGTCAATTTCGGCCTGTTCCCGCCGGTGGACGCGCCGAAGATCGAAGGCAAGCGGCTGCGCGGCAAGGACAAGACGGTCGCCAAGCGGCACGCGGTAACGTCGCGCGCGCTCGCCGACTGCCGCGAATGGCTGGGGCTGCCTTTTCGGGCGGAAGCGGCGGAATAACGATCGGGTTGGCTACGCGGCAGCCTCTATGCGACTGGCCAGCCCCGCGTCACGCGCCGGAACAAGAGCCAATGCCGGCGCAAGACAGAGAGCCGCGCCACCTCCTTGACAGGCGAGCGACGGGCGCGCTCCATCTTGTCGAGATAGGCGCCCGAAAGAGCCAGCGGCAGAAACGCCGGGCGCAATGAAACCGGCAAAACGGACGCCCCCTGCTCGAAGGCGGAAAGATGTTCCCGTGCCAGCGCGATCATCGCGGCAACGGCGCGTTCCGCGCCCGGCCCGCCGTCACCTGTAACAAACTCTTGCGGCGACGATCCCGCCGCCGCCAAAATATCTGCCGGGACAAAGCACTGTCCCCGCTTGCGATGCAGCGGCAGCAGAAGCAGGAGACCGGTCATCGCCTGCGCACAACCTGCCCTGCCGGCAAGTTCGGCAAAGCGTGGTGCTTGGACCGGATCGAGCACGATCGCCGCAAGCTGGATAAGTGCTGCGGCAGTCTCGCCGCAATAGCCTTCGAGGTCGGTGCGCGACGGCATCGGGTCGTCATAGAGATCGAAGATGCGCGCTTCGAGCATGTTGTCGAAGGCGGCCTTGGGCAGATGGTGGGCGGAAATAGTCGCCTTCAGCGCGTCCGCCACGGGATGGCCGACCTCAGCCCCATCCTCTTCGGCGGCGATGACGTCGCGCCACCATTGCAGCCGCACCTCGCCCGGCAGCGCCTCGTGGATGCGGTCGCGTATGCCGGCAATTTCGGCGTTGAAGGCATAGAGCGAAAACAGCGCGTCCCGCTTGTCTTCGGGCGCGTAGAGCGCGGTCAGGTAGCGGTCATGATCAGCGGCGCGCACCGTCTCCATGACGAGTTTGGTGTTTTCGGCCACGTCAGTCGACGGCGATGAGTGCTGCGGCCACCGCGCGGTCTTCAGCCAGCAGCACATTGTAGGTCCGCACAGCCGCCCCGGTCGACATCGGATCGGCGGATATGCCGGCATCCTTCAGCGCGGCACGCAGCGCGGCCGGCAACGGCCTCAGATCCTTGCCGCTGCCGACCAGCAGGATCTCGACCTTGTCTGCCTCGTTGAACAGCTTGGCGAAATCCGCTGCCGTGAGCGCCAGCGGATCGGCCGGCTCCCAGCCATAGATGCCCGAAGGCAGGCACAGCAGCGAGCCGCGATGCGACATGTCGGCAAAGCGGAAACCGCCATTGCCGTAAGCCTCGACCGGTGCGCGGCCGGGGAAATGCGCCTCGCGGATGACGATGCCCTTGGCCACTTTTGAGGCAAGCCGTCAGGTGGCTATGGCTTTGCCGCCGCCCACCGGCTTTTCCTCGTCCGACGCTGTGGCCTGCGGCCGCAGCTTGAACAGGATAAGCAGTGGCGCGGCGATAAAGATCGACGAATAGGTGCCGAACACGACGCCGAACAGCATGGCCATGGTGAACGAGCGGATCACCTCGCCGCCGAACAGCACCAGCGCCAGCAGCGCCAGGATCGTCGTCACCGAGGTCAGCGTCGTCCTCGACAGCGTCTCGTTGATGGCGTTGTTCAGCAATTGCGGCAGCGGCATTCGCTTGTATTTTCGCAGATCCTCGCGAACGCGGTCATAGACGACAATCGTATCGTTGAGCGAATAACCGATGATGGTAAGGATCGCCGCCAGCGACGACTGGTTGAATTCGAGGCCGGTGAGGACGAAGAAGCCGATCGTCATGACCACGTCGTGAACGGTCGCAACGATGGCGCCGACCGCGAACTGCCATTCGAAGCGGAACCAGACATAGATCAGGATGCCGAGCAGCGCGACCAGCATGGCAATGGTGCCTTGCTTGGCAAGCTCGCCCGAGACCGTCGGCCCGACCACTTCGACGCGGCGAAAATCATACTGGTCCTGCAGCTCGCCGCGCACCTTGTCGATGACGGTCTGCTCGGCATTCTCGCCGCCCTCCTGGGTACCGACGCGGATCAGCACGTCGTTCGGCTCGCCGAATTGCTGAACCTGCACCTCGCCGATATTGAGTTCCGTCAGCCTGCCGCGGATGTCGGCCAGATCGGCATTGCCGGCCTTCGACTGCACCTCGATCAGCGAGCCGCCCTTGAAATCGATGCCGTAATTGATGTCGATGGTCATGAAGCCGATGACCGACAGCACCGAAAGCACGCTCGACAGTGTGAACGTCCAGCGGCGGATGCCCATGAACGGAATTTTCGTTCCCGGCGGAATGAAGGTCACCGGCGCGCGTGGCAACTCCTTCGGACGGGCCCGGCGAAGCCAGATCGACACCAGCAGGCGGGTGAAGGTGAAGGCGGTGAAGACCGTGGTCAGGATGCCGATGGCATAGGTGACGGCAAAACCCTTCACCGGCCCGGTGCCGAGGTAGAACAGGACCACGGTGGCAATCAGCGAAGTGACGTTGGAATCGACGATGGTCGCCAGCGCCTTGCTGAAGCCGGTATCGATCGCCTGGATCACCGAGCGGCCGGCACGTCGCTCCTCGCGAATACGCTCATAGATCAGCACGTTCGAATCGACCGCCATGCCGATGGTCAGCACGATACCGGCGATACCCGGCAAGGTCAGCGTCGCGCCAAGCAGCGACAGCAGCCCGACGATCATCGCGACATGCACCGCCAGCGCGATGTTGGCGAGGAAGCCGAGGAAACCGTAGGCGACGAACATGAACGCCACGACCAGGATCGAGCCGATGATGCCGGCGACCTTGCCGGCATGGATGGAGTCCTGGCCGAGGCCAGGGCCAACCGTGCGCTCCTCGATCACGGTGAGCGTCGCCGGCAAGGCGCCGGCGCGCAGCAGCACGGCGAGATCGTTGGCGCTCTCGGCAGTGAAATTCCCCGATATCTGACCGGAACCGCCAGGGATCGGTTCGTTGATCCGCGGCGCCGAAATCACCTGATTGTCGAGGATGATGGCAAACAGCTTGCCGACATTCTGCGCTGTCGCCTGGCCGAACCGCTGCGCCCCCTTGGAATCGAAGCGGAACGAAACCACCGGCTCATTGGTCTGCGAGTTGAACGTCGCCTGGGCATCGACGAGGTTTTCACCCGAAACGATGACGCGGTTCTCGATCAGATACGGAACCGGCGGATCGTCCTGCGAATACAGCACCGAGGATCCCGGCGGCGGACGGCCGTTCAGCGCATCCTGCACCGGCATCGATTGGTCGACCATCTGGAAGGTCAGCTTGGCGGTCTGGCCGAGAATTTCCTTCAGCCGTTGCGGGTCCTGCAAACCAGGCACCTGCACAAGGATGCGGTCGTCGCCTTGCCGCTGCACGATCGGCTCGGTCGTTCCCAGTTCGTTGACACGACGGCTGACAACCTCGATCGACTGGGTCAGCGCCGTCGACGTACGGTATTTGATGCCGGCATCGGTGACGGTGAATTTAAGCAGGCCGGCCTCGGAATCATCCAGGGTCATCTCCTGGATGGACCCGCCGCTGAACAGGCCGGCCGCCACCGGATTGGTCAACGGCTTCAGTGCGTTCTTGGCGGCGTCGATCTGTGCGGGATCGGTGATGCGGACCTGCACCGTGCGCCCCGACCCGGCAAGGCCGGTATAGCCGATCTTGGCATCGCGCAGCAGCGTCCTGATTTCGTCGCGCGTCGTCTCAAGCCGATCCTTGATCAGATCGTTCGGATCCATCCTGAGCAGGATGTGCGAGCCGCCCTGCAGGTCGAGGCCGAGCGTCATCTGCCGCTTCGGCACCCAACTGGGCAGTTGGGCCAACGTGCTTGCCGAGAAAAGATTGGGCGCAGCGAGGACCACCGTGGCGGCTACGGCCAGCCAGATCAGGATCATCTTGAAGCGCGAGAAATAGAGCATTGGTTATCGTCCGTTCAGGCGTACAAGCGGCTGCGTTCCGCCTTCAATTCGGTTATTTCTTGGCGTTCTGGTTTGCCACCGGCTCGCCCTTGACGCGCACGTCGGCGATCGTCGAGCGCAGCGCCGTCACCTTGGTGCCGCCGCCAAGGTCGATCTCCAGCTCGTTATCGTCGATCACCTTGGTCACCTTGCCGACCAAGCCGCCGCCGGTGACAACGGTATCGCCGCGACGAACCGCCGCCAGCATCTCGCCGCGCTTCTTCAGCTGCGTGCGCTGCGGCCGGATGATCAGAAAATACATGATCACGAAAATCAGAGCAAACGGCACGATCTGGATAAACATTGCGGACGAGTCCCCGCCGATGCCTTGGGCGTATGCCGGTGTCACGAACATCGAGGTACTCCTGAATTTTAAAAACAGCCGCCTTAACCGTTCTGGGAATTTGACGGCCCCGCCAAATTTGGCCGGAATATAGTCGGTAACGTTGCCAATGCAACTGCGCCGCCGGGCAAATCGGCTGCTTTTCCAGCCTGGTGAGCCGTGTTAGAGGGTGATCCCCAAAAGCGACGCTCGGTTTCCGCAAAAGATCATGCCCGAACAAATGCTTGGGACGAGTTTCGAAACCGCTGAAATCAGGTAGGTTGGCCTGCCGCACCATCCTGAACGCGAGACAAAAAAGACAAGAGATGACCGACAGCACCATCGATACCCTGAGCCAGAAGCTCGACCGCCTGATCGAGGCGGTCGCCCGCCTCGCCCCGCCGCCGGTGCCGCAAACCGACCTGGGCGAGGCCGATTGCTTCGTCTGGCAGGCCGATCCCGGCTATCTGGAGCCGGTGCTCAAGGTCAACCGCGTCGACATCGGCCTGATCCGCGGGGTCGACCGCGTCCGCGACATATTGGTCGACAACACCGAGCGCTTCGCGTCAGGCTATGCCGCCAACAACGTGCTGTTGTGGGGCGCGCGCGGCATGGGCAAATCGTCGCTGGTCAAGGCGGTGCACGCCGCGGTCAACGCTTCGGCCAAGCTCGATCTGCCGCTCAAGCTTATCGAGATCCATCGCGAAGACATCGACACGCTGCCGAAGCTGATGGGCCTGCTGAAGGCAGCACCCTTCCGCTTCATCCTGTTCTGCGACGACCTGTCATTCGACCATGACGACACGTCCTATAAATCGCTGAAGGCAGCGCTTGAGGGCGGCGTCGAGGGCCGCCCGGCCAACGTCATCTTCTACGCCACCTCGAACCGGCGGCATCTGTTGCCGCGCGACATGATCGACAATGAGCGCTCGACGGCGATCAATCCGTCCGAAGCGGTCGAGGAAAAGGTTTCGCTGTCGGACCGTTTCGGCCTGTGGCTTGGCTTCCACAAATGTTCGCAGGACGAATATCTCGATATGATCGACGGCTATGTCCGCCATCACGATCTCGCCATCGATCCCGAGATGCTGCGCGCCGAGGCGCTGGAATGGGCGACGACGCGCGGCAGCCGTTCGGGCCGCGTCGCCTGGCAGTTCACCCAGGATCTGGCAGGCCGGCTCGGCAAGCCGCTCAAGGATTAGCCGCTCAACGACTAACAACAGAAGAAGCCCGCACCTTGCGGAGCGGACTTCCTCGCCGGGCTGAAGGTCAGGTGGCCCGCAAATCGCTTTCGTCGTCTATTCGAGATAGGTCGAAGGATCGACCGGCGCCGAGTTCTTGCGCACTTCGAAATGCAGTTTCGGCGAGTCGGTGGTGCCGCTCATGCCGGACAGGGCGATTTCCTGGCCGCGCTTGACCTTCTGGCCGCGCTGCACCTCGATCGAGCTGGTGTGGCCGTAGACGGTGACCAGACCGTTTTCGTGCCGCACCAGCACCGTGTTGCCGAATTCCTTGAGGCCGTCACCGGCATAGATGACGACGCCGTTTTCAGCTGCCTTGACCGGCGTCCCCTCGGGCACGGCAATGTCGACGCCGTCCTTGCCGCCGCCGAAGCTTGAGATCACGCGGCCGCGCACCGGCCAGCGCATCTTGCCGATGCCCGTTGCGTCCGGCGCCACCGCATCGTCGTCCTCGGCCTGCTGGATGACTTTCGCGTCCTTCTTTGGCGGCGTGTAGGAGGCGAGCGTCTGCGTCGGCGTGGCCTTGGCAGGCGGCTGGGTGGTGGCCGTCGTCACCGGATCGACCTTTGCCGGCTTCGCACCGGCGACAACAGCGGTTCCGCCTGCCGGCACTTTCAGGGTCTGGCCGATCTTGAGCAGTCCATCCTGCATGCCGTTCGCCTGCTTCAACGCGACGACGCCGACGCCGGTCTTTCTGGCGATGGCCGACAGCGTATCGCCTTGCTGAACCGTGTAGGTGCCGCCGGCACCGGCTGGCTTGGCCGTCGCCGAAGCCACTTTGGGCGCGGCCTTTCCATCCTTCGGCTGGCTCGCGGCAGCCGAGGCGTCCACCTGCGCGGCAGACTTGCCTTCCCTGAGCTTCGGTTGCTGCGGCAGCACGGCCACCTTCTCCGGCGCGTCGGCCGGCTGGTCGTGCCTGGTGCCGTTCGCGGGCTTGGCGTCGGCGACTTTCGGCGTGGCGCCGTTGCTCGAATACGCATAGGCCGGGATGACGAGCTTCTGGCCGGTCTTCAGCCCCTTGGTCGCGCTCAGCCCGTTGACTTTCATGATGGCATCGGCCGGCACGCCGTAGCGCCGAGACAGGCCGGAAATGGTCTCGCCGTCCTTGACGACGATCTCGGTTGCATGCGGTGCGCCGGCGGCCGTCGCCATGCGCGGCGCGTCGGGCTCGGCGTTCTTGAACGGCCTTGCCGCCGGAGCGACGGTGCCGGTTGCCGTCCTGTCGACACGAGGAGCGGCAGGCGCCATCGCCGGCGCGGCAGCGGTACGCACCGGGCGGGCGGCGGGTGCCAGGGCGGGAGCCGGCGGTGGCAACTGCTGCGCCGTAACCGGTTCGAGGCTTGAGCGGCTGACCGACTGGGTGTGGCTGCCGTCGACCGGCGCGGCCGCAACATCGCCCGGATAGGGCTGGGCAGCATCCTGCTTGTCGATGATGGCGCGCTGGTTGTTGGTCGAGGCGGTGAACACGTCATCGACGCTGTTGAACCGCGCCACCTGGGAACTACACCCCGTCGCAGCGCCTGCGATCATGAGGACGGCGCAGCCACGCGCCAGATTGCGTCCGTTTGCCTTCAAAACACTGAATTGCATCGCACTAACCCGCACAGACCCGGTACAACTGAGTGTGATTAAAGCGCGTTAATGTTACCGGTCGGTTAAACCTGTAGAATCAGACGCAAATTTTCTTAAAATATTCGAGGAAGGCTCTCAACTTCGTCGTCCTAGGATGACGAAACGACAGGCTTCGGCTGATCCCCAAGCGGCGCGATGTACCCGGAATCAGATCACCGCGGCGACACCGTGCAGGATCGGCTGCAGGCGCACCAGGCCGATATCCTCGCGTTCGAAGCGGCTGCCGACCTTGGTCAGCTTGGCCAGCACCTGCTCGCCTTCGTCGGGTCCGATCGGCGCGATGACGATGCCGCCGCTCGACAATTGGTCGAGCAGGAAGCGCGGTAGGCTGTCGAAGGCCGCCCAGGCGACGATGCGGTCGAACGGCGCTTCGTTGGCCAGCCCGTTGGAACCGTCCGCCTGGCGCACGATGACATTGCCGATGGCGAGCGCCTCGAGCCGCTGCCGGGCTTGTTCGGCCAGCGTCTTGTAACGGTCGATGGTGACGATCCGCGCGGCAAGCCGCGACATCACCGCCGCCGTGTAGCCGGACCCGGTGCCGATCTCGAGCACCCGGTTGCCCGGCTCGATGGCAAGTGCCGCGATCACCGCCGCCTGCAGGTCGGCGCCTTCGATGGCCTCGCCGCATTCGATCGGCAGCATACGGTCCGACCAGGCTATCGAGTGGAAATGCGGAGACAGAAAGCCGCGCCGCGGCGTCGCCTCGAAGGCGGCGATAAGCGCCTTCGGCACCGTCCCCCTGCCGCGCAGGCGAAGCAGGAAGGCAGCGAAACCTTCGCGCTCGTCGACCGTTGCAGCGTGGTTCAAGTTCATGCGAGCGCCTTGGCCAGTTGATCGCGGATTTCATGCGCGGTGAGATCGAGCTGCAGCGGCGTCACCGACACCAGCCGATTGCGCAAGGCATTGAGGTCGGTGCCTTGCTTGCCCTCGACTGGCTCGCGGCCGAAGCGCAGCCAGTAGTAAGGCAGGCCGCGCCCGTCGCGCCGCTCGTCGACCCACAGGCTGTGGACCAGCTTGCCCTGCGAAGTGACTACAGTTCCGGCGATCTCTTCCGGCGCACAGTTCGGAAAATTGACGTTGAGCAGCACGCCGTCCGGCAACGGCATGGCGACGAGCTTTTCGAGCAGGGCCGGCGCCAGCGCTTCGGTGGTCTCGTAGGGAACGACGCGGTCCTCGCCGACATAGGAATAGGCCTGGCTGATGGCGATCGATCGCACGCCGAGCAGCGCGCCTTCCATGGCGCCGGCGACCGTGCCCGAATAGGTGACGTCGTCGGCGATGTTGGCGCCGGAATTGACGCCGGACAGGATCAGGTCAGGCGCTGCGGGCAGGATCTTCTTCACGCCCATGATGACACAGTCGGTCGGCGTTCCGCGCACCGCAAAGTGCTTTTCGCCGATTTTCCTGAGCCGCAGCGGCTCCGAGATCGACAGCGAATGCGCATAGCCGGACTGATCCTGTTCCGGTGCCACCACCCAGACGTCGTCCGACAGCGTGCGCGCGATGCGTTCGAGTGATGCAAGGCCCTCGGCATGGATGCCGTCGTCGTTGGTCAGAAGGATGCGCATTATTTCGATTCGATCTTTTCCAGACCGCCCATGTAAGGCCGAAGCGCTTCAGGAATGGTTACGCTGCCGTCCTCGTTCTGATAATTTTCGATGACGGCAATGAGCGCACGGCCGACGGCGGTGCCCGAACCGTTCAGCGTGTGGACGAAGCGGTTGCCCTTGCCGTCCTTGTCCTTGTAGCGGGCGTCCATGCGCCGCGCCTGGAAATCGCCGCATACCGAGCACGACGATATCTCGCGATAGGCATTCTGGCCGGGCAGCCAGACCTCGATGTCGTAGGTCTTGCGCGCGCCAAAGCCCATGTCGCCGGTGCACAGCGTCATGGTGCGGAACGGCAGGCCGAGCCGCGTCAGCACCTCCTCGGCGCATTCGGTCATGCGCTCATGCTCGGCAACCGAAGTCTCCTGGTCGGTGATCGACACCAGCTCGACCTTGTAGAACTGGTGCTGGCGCAGCATGCCGCGCGTGTCGCGCCCGGCCGAGCCCGCCTCGGAGCGGAAGCACGGCGTCAGCGCCGTATAGCGCAGCGGCAGTTGTTCGTGCGGCGTGATCTCGTCGCGAACGAGATTGGTGAGCGGCACTTCGGCGGTTGGGATTAGGCCAAGCCTGCCGTCCCCGTGCCGAACGAAGAACAAATCCTCCTCGAATTTCGGCAGTTGCCCGGTCCCGAAAAGCACCTCGTCGCGCACCATCAACGGCGGCTGGATCTCTACATAGCCGTGCTCGGTGGTGTGCAGATCCAGCATGAACTGGCCGAGCGCGCGTTCCATCCGCGCCAGGCCGCTTTTGAGCACGATGAAGCGCGAGCCGGAAAGCCGTGCTGCCCGCTCGAAATCCATCATGCCGAGCGCTTCGCCGATCTCGAAATGCTCCTTCACCCAATTCGGCCGCGTCGGCACCTCGCCGACGACGCGTTTGACGACGTTGTCGTGCTCGTCCTTGCCGACCGGCACATCGTCGAACGGCACGTTTGGCAGCACTGCCAACGCATCGTTCAGCGCCTTGTCGAGCTCGCGCTCGCGCGCCTCGCCATTCTGGATGAAGGCCTTGATCTCGCCGACCTCGGCCTTCAGCCTTTCGGCAAGAGCTGCATCGCCCGAGCGCATGGCATTGCCGATCTCCTTCGATGCGGCGTTGCGGCGTTCCTGCCTGGTCTGCAGCTCGGTCAGATGCTCGCGCCGCGCCTCATCCGCGGCGATCAGGTCGTCGACCGTGGACTGCGCATCCTCAGCCGACCACGAGCGCTTCTTCAGCGCTTCGACAAGGGCCTTCGGGTTGTCGCGAATCCATTTGATGTCAAGCATGGTCTGTTCGTCCTCGGCACGGCGGTTTCGGGGCAAGGAAATGCCCAAAACAAAGACCAGAGGGCGTAAACCGCATCGATACAAGACGTCAAGGCAGAGTTCCTTCGCGCCGACCTCAGGTAGGCAGCACGCGCAACGTTCGATCGAAAGAACCCTGGAAACAAAAACCCGCCTCGAGAGGCGGGTTTTTGGAGCCAATTGGCACCATACTTAAATTAGTAGCATAGCTGCCGGCACAAAGCAAGAACAAAGTTGCTATGGCCGGCAAAAAAATGCTGCCCGCTTCAACCGAACCTATGTCGAAGACGCGTCCGCCGGCTTTTCGGCCACCTCTTCGGTGGCGTCCTGCTTTTCGCGGGCCACACGGTCGCGCTCCTTGCTGCGTTCGATCAGCCGGGCCGACCAGATCGAGACCTCGTAGAGCAGGATCGTCGGAATGGCGAGGCCGATCTGGCTCATCGGGTCGGGCGGCGTCAGCACCGCCGCCACCACAAAGGCGATGACGATCGCCCATTTGCGCTTCTCGGCCAGGGCCGTTGACGACAGCATGCCGACCCGCGTCATCAGGCTTGTCACCACCGGCAGCTGGAACACCAGGCCGAAGGAGAAGATCAGCGTCATGATCAGGCTGAGATATTCGGACACTTTCGGCAGCAGCGAAATCTGCACCTGGTCGTTGGTGCCGGTCTGCTGCATGGCGAGGAAGAACCACATCACCATCGGCGTGAAGAAGAAATAGACCAGCGATGCGCCCATCAGGAACAGGATCGGCGAGGCGATCAGGAACGGCAGGAAGGCGTTGCGCTCGTTTTTGTAGAGGCCGGGCGCGATGAATTTGTAGATCTGCGTGGCGATCAGCGGAAAGGCGATGACCATGCCGCCGAACATGGCGAGCTTGACCTGGGTAAAGAAGAACTCCTGTGGCGCCGTATAGATCAGCTCGACCTTGTGCGGGTCGAGCCCGGCCCATTGCGTCGCCCATCTGAACGGAATGACCAGAAGGTTGAACAGCCGCTTGGCGAAAAAGAAGCAGACCAGGAAGGCAACAAAAAAACCGCCGATCGACCAGATCAGCCGCCGGCGCAACTCGATCAGGTGCTCCATCAGCGGAGCCGACGATTTTTCTATCTCGTCCTTTTCCTTGTCCGAAACGCTCACTTGGCGGCTCCCGCCGTTTTCCTGGCGGCCGGCTTCTTCGTTGCTGACGCCGGCTTCTTCGCTGCTGACGACTGCGCTTTTTGCTCAGCTTTTGCGGCAGCCTTTGGCGCAGCAGTCTTTGCCGGCTTGGCCGGCGCGGCGGCCGCGGCTTTTGCGGGCGCTGGCTTCTTCTTTGCCGCAGGTGCTTCTTTCGGCACGGCCGCTGCAGCCGTTTGCGCCTGCACTGCCGGCGCTACGACGGACTCGTCCGTCATCGCCGGAAAGATCGGCGTCGGCTCCGGCGGGCTGACGCCCGGCGACGTTGTTGCGCCGTTCTTAAGCGGCTCGGCCGCCTGCTCCGTCGCAGCGGCGGCATCGACGGCCGGCTTGGGTTTCATCACTGCGTCGACGCCGGAACGGACGTCGGCGGCGGCCTGCTCGAATGGATTGAGCTGCTTCCTGATCTCGGCTGCCGGATTGAGGCTTCTCAGCGAATCGACCGACTTCTTGACGTCGTCGAGCTCGGCTTCCTTCAACGCATCGTTGAACTGCCGCTGGAAATCGGACGCCATGGCGCGCAGCTTCGCCGTTGTGCGGCCGAAGGTGCGCAGCATGTTGGGCAAATCCTTGGGCCCGACGACCACGATCATGACGATCGCGATCACCAGCATCTCGGTCCAGCCGACTTCGAACATGGCTATACGTTCCGACTAAAGTTTGGGCTCAGCTTTTGCTGGCCTTTTCCTTCGGTACCGAAACGGTTTCGTCGGCACGGTGTTCAACGGTACGCTTGTCCTCGGCAGTCTCGTCGTCCGCCATGCCCTTCTTGAAGCTCTTGATGCCCTTGGCCATGTCGCCCATCAACTCGGGAATCTTGCCGCGGCCGAACACCAGCAGCACGATCACCAGAACGATCATCCAGTGCCAAATCGAAAATGAACCCATAGCAAATCTCTCTCGAACGGTTTCCCAGACGCTGATCTATGCGCTTTCGGGTTCGGATTCAAACAGAACTGCGACAGAGTTCATGAATGAGTCGCCGAAGTCACGCACTTTCGGCACGGCGGCCCGCTACCAATCGGCGCAGTTCCATCCTGCCTGTGGCTTTAAGATGGCGCTCGGCTCAATCTTCCGTGACGCGCGGCGTCAAAAGGCCGAGTTCTTCGAGGTCGATGTCGGTCAGCGGATCCTCGTCGTCGGTGAGCGCATCGGGGTCGGCCGGCGGCAGCGGCACCGAGAAATTCGACGGCATGCGGCCGGACAGCAGCCCGGCACCCTTCAATTCCTCCATGCCGGGGAGATCACGTATCTCCTCCAGTGCGAAATGGTCGAGGAAAATGTGGGTCGTGCCATAAGTGACGGGACGGCCGGGCGTGCGGCGCCGGCCGCGCATCCTCACCCATTCGGTCTCCATCAGCGTGTCGAGCGTCCCCTTTGACGTCTCGACGCCGCGGATGTCCTCGATCTCGGCGCGCGTTACCGGCTGGTGGTAGGCGATGATCGCCAGCACTTCGAGGGCGGCGCGGGACAGCTTGCGCTGCTGCACCGTGTCACGGCTCATCAGGAAGGCGAGGTCGCCGGCGGTGCGAAACGCCCAGGCATCGCCGACGCGCACCAGATTGACGCCGCGCCGCGCATAGATCTGCTGCAGTTCGGCCATTGCCGCGGCAATGTTGATGCCGTCGGGCAGTCGCGAAGTGAGCTGTTTTTCGCTGACCGGCTCGGCGCTGGCGAATACGATCGCCTCGGCCATCCGTACGGCCTCCGCCATATGCAGCCGCTCGCCGGGATTCCGCGACAAATTCTGCCCCTGATTTTGTGCCGGGTTTTCGGCGACCGCGCCTTGCTCGGCGTCGTCGTCGACCTTGAACGGAATGACCGAAGCGTTGGCGCGTTCGTTCATGGTGTTACCTCGACTATCTTGATGGCCTGGGCGCGGCCGCGCAGATAAAGCGGCGCGAACACCTGGTCCTGCCGCATTTCCATCTTGCCTTCGCGCACCAGTTCCAGCGTCGCCGCAAACGAGCTGGCAACCGCGGTGCGCCGCTCTTCCGGGCCGGCCAGATATTCGACCAGGAAACTGTCGAGCGCCGTCCAGTCGCGCAGCGACCCGATCAGCCTGGTCAGCACGTCGCGCGCATCCTTGAGCGACCACACGCCGCGCCTGGCGATCGTCACATTGGTTATCGCCTGCTTCTGGCGCTGCTGGGCATAGGCGGTCAACAGGTCGTAGAGCGAGGCCGAATAAGCATTGCGCTTCTCGACGATGACCATTTCCGGCATGCCGCGTGCAAACACGTCGCGTCCGAGCCGGTTGCGGTTGACCAGCCGTGCCGCCGCGTCGCGCATCGCCTCCAGCCGCTTCAGCCGGAACTGCAGCACCGCCGCCAGTTCCTCGCCGCTTTCGCCTTCGTCGCCGGGCTGCTTGGGGATCAGGAGCTTCGACTTGAGAAACGCCAGCCATGCCGCCATCACCAGGTAGTCGGCGGCAAGCTCCAGTCTCAGAGCCCTCACCTTCTCGACGAAGGCCAGATACTGTTCGGCCAGCGCCAGGATCGAGATGCGCGACAGGTCGACCTTCTGATTGCGGGCAAGATGCAGCAGAAGATCGAGAGGACCTTCGAAGCCGGCCACATCGACGACCAACGCCGGATCGCCGGTCAGCCGGGAATCGTCGTTCTCGGCCCACAAGCGGTCCATCGGTGCGGCCTTGCCGGCCTTCAGGTCCAATGTCTCCGCCACTTCGCTTCCTTTGATGCTAGGCCACGGCGTCGAAATAACTGGCAAATTCGGCCCGAATCTCGGTCTCGTCCGCCACGTCGCGGTTCCTGATATAGGTCAGCGCCCGCTCCGCGCGCTCAAACGACTTGCCTTCCAGCCCGGTCGTGCGCGATGCAATGCCGGCCATCTCCTCGAACACGCCGTTGCAGTGAAGGACCAGATCGCAGCCCGCCGCAAGGATCGCCGCCGCCTTTGACGGGAAATCCCCAGAAAGTGCCTTCATCGAGGTGTCGTCGCTCATCAACAGGCCGTCGAAGCCGATTTCGCCGCGGATGATCTCTTCGATGACCTTGCCGGACGTGGTGGCCGGGTTCTTGGGGTCGATCGCGCTATAGACGACATGCGCCGTCATCGCCATCGGCAAATGGTTGAGCTCCCTGAACGGGGCAAAATCATGCCGCTGCAAATCGCCGATCGAGGCGTCGACGGTCGGCAGTTCGAAATGCGTATCGGCGAAGGCCCTTCCATGACCGGGAATATGCTTCATCACCGGCAGCACGCCGCCCGCCATCAGGCCTTCCGCCGCGGCGCGACCCAATTCGATGACGGCGCGCGGCTCCTTGCCATAGGCGCGCGCGCCGATGACGTCGCTGGCGCCCTCGATCGGCACATCGAGCACCGGCAGGCAATCCGCCGTGATGCCGTAGCGCAGCAGGTCGAAGGCATGCAGCCGCGCCATCAGCCAGGCGGCACGGGTGCCGGCGTCATGGTCGTCGCGCCACAAGGCGCCGAGTGCACCGGCAGCCGGATAGTTCGGCGCCAGCGGCGGCCGCAGGCGCTGCACGCGGCCGCCCTCCTGGTCGATGAATACCGGCGCGTCCGCACGCTCGACGCAGTCGCGCATGGCGGCGACCAGATCGCGGATCTGCTCGGTCTCGCCGATATTGCGCGCAAACAGGATGAAGCCCCACGGGCATTCGTTGCGATAGAAACGGATCTCGTTGCGGGTCAGTGATTTCCCGGCGCAGCCGAGGATCATGGATTTTGATTCGGTCATGCGGAACAGTTTAGAGCTTCGCGCCGACAAAGGGAATCGCCCGTAATTGCCTTCAGAGGTTTCCGTTCACGCAAAAAAGCCGGCGCGGACGCCGGCTTTTCGAGGGGCCTTGATGCCTAGTGGGACACGAAGCAATTGCCGCCGGCAGCCTTGTAGCTGGTGCACAGTTTGATCGCCTCGTTGCGAGACTGCGCCGGAACGCGGACGCGGTAGAAGGTGCCCTTGCCGGCGATCTCGGCCTTGACGATGTTGGCGGTGCGGCCGGAAAGCACGCTGCCGTAGCGGCGCTGCAGATCCTGGTAAGTCGCCTGGGCGCTTTCGACTGTCGGCTGCGAAGCGATCTGTATCGACCACGAACCAGCCCCGGCCGCGGCCGGATCGATGGAAGCGACCTGATCGGGCTTGACCTCGCCAACCACATCGACCGGCTGGTCGGACGGGCGCTGCGGCGCCACCGGAACCGTGGCCGGGGTGCTGGCGGACTGCTTGCTGGCTGACGCCTGGGCCTTGGCTTCAGCCTTTGTGTCGGGCTTGGGCGCCGGCTGCAGCTTGGAGGTTTCGGCCTGATCGCCGCTCGCCTGGTCGCCACTCGGCTGGTCATCAATCTTCGGATCGCTTGTTATTTGGTCGATCAGGGGCACGGTGCCGGTCTGCGCGGCGGCGGCGGCCTGGGCCGACGGAGCCACGTGCTGCGGCGCCGGATCGGCCGGCTCGGCAGCAGCCATCTGCGGGGCGGCAGGCGCCGGATCCTCGCGCGCCACCAGCGAGCCGTCAGGTTTCACGCCCATCGTCCGTACCTTGCGCGGCGCAACGGCGACGATCTCGGGGGTTGCACCCTTCTCGGCCTCCTGC
The DNA here is from genome assembly GCF_040321335.1 of Mesorhizobium sp. M0437. Classification (NCBI taxonomy): domain Bacteria; kingdom Pseudomonadati; phylum Pseudomonadota; class Alphaproteobacteria; order Hyphomicrobiales; family Phyllobacteriaceae; genus Mesorhizobium; species Mesorhizobium sp. M0437. Next base: position 49,503 of record NZ_JAMYRK010000013.1, on the reverse strand, counting down.
AGAACCTGCGCGATGCGATCCTCGGACTTGGGCGCCGGTGCGGCGGCGGTTTCGGCAGCGCCAGCCGCACTGGCGCCAAGCGTGCTGGAGTCAGACGCGCTGGTGCCGGGCGCATTGGTGCCAGACCCGCCGGTGTCGGACGCCGCGGTGCCGGGCGCGTCGATATCGTCCGCGGCATCGGGGTCATTGGGCGAAAGATCGACGACGCGGCTCTCCGGTTCGTTGGCCTTCAGGTCCACAGGCTCTTCGGTGTTGGTGACCAGCTTCTGCTGAACCGGCTCGGCGGGCTTGGTGCCCTTGACCACAGCGTCATAAACCTTGTTGTCCTGGTTCGGCACGACGGTGCCGCCTGGATTTTCCGGCTTGATCTTGATCGGCCTGTTGTCGGCCTTGACGATAACCGGCGCATCGCCGCCGCTCTTGCCGCCGAGGGTCAACGCAAAGGCGCCAAGGCCTCCGGCGATCGCCACGGCGCCGACCACCGCACCTATCAGCAGCCCGCGCCGGCGCGGCTGCCTTTCGGCCCCGCGTTCGGCAAGGCCCGGAACCGACATCTCCTCGTCCAGTTCGGGATCGTAGTCGAGCTCATCGAAGGTGAAATCGTCGGCCTGCGAAACCGGCTGGCCACCGGGCAATGGGCCCAGATCGAAACCGTCCGCTGCATCGGCATAGGAAGCGGCTGCCGCGCTGACGGGCGCTTCCGCAGGCTTGGCGCCATAGGCGCGCGTCTCGCTACGATCTTGCTTATACCCAGACACGAAGCCGGCATCGTATTCATCGTCATAGCCAGCACTGCGCACCGGGGCAGGCGCTATATCCGTTGCATTCATTTCGGTGAGAAGGCTGGCAAAATCGGCATCGAGATCGTCGTAGGCGGGCGCCACCGGCTCGTCATCGTCGAAGTTGAGCTCCGGAATGTCGAGATCGTCCGCCAGCGCCACGACGCGCTCGGGTACGTCGACCGTCTCGACATCGGGCATCTCGTCATAGGCGGAAGGCTGTTGATGCGAGGTTGGTGCAGCTTCCACGTAGGCGGGCCGATCTTCATAGGATGACCTATCTTCACGGGATGCCTGGCCTTCATAGGACGGCCTCTCTTCGACCGGTGCGGCCCGATAGGACGGCGTTGCAGCCGGCTGCGGCGGTGGTGCCGGACGCGCCGAAGCCACCGGCTGGCTTGCAAAAGCGGGTTGAGGCTGTGCGACCGGTGTCACGCGGCTCCACGAGCGGGCCGGCTCGGGCGGTGTGGCGCGTGTCGTCAGCCAGTTCAGCGCATCGAGCGGGTCTTCCTCGGCAGCAGCTGCCGCACTCTTGTCGGCCGAGTCGTGATCCAGGCCGATATTCCTGGCGAAGTCGGCATCGAGCGCATCGCTGTCGAGATCATCCGCGGGTCCGGCAGCGGCTTCAACACCGAAATCCTCGCCTTCAAGCTCATCGAGGAGGACACTGCCGAGATCGGCGTCATCGGCGGCACTGGACTGCTGCGGCTCAGCGGGCTCGTGCTCGTCGAGTTCCCAATCCAGCTCGTCGACAGCATGCACCGGCTCGTTGGCGACGTCTTTGACCGCCGCCATTGGCTGTTCAGCGGCCACTGCTGGCTTCTGAATTACCGGCGCGATAGGCTGCTGAACAGCCATCACGGGCTTCTGGGCAGTCTGCGGGCTTGTCTGAGGTTCGTTGACCACTTGTGCCGGCCGTGTGCTCATCGCACCGAGCAGCGCGTTCAGTTCGTCTTCCAGGCTGCGTTCCTCAGCCACTGGGGCCGTCGGGACGACAGCGGCCGGCGCCGCTGGTTCGGCCGCAACCTGCGCCACGGGCTCTTCGGCTTCCTCGGCAGGCGCATCGTCGAAGCTCAGATCGAAATCGTCGTCGAACGCCGCTTCAGCGGCCGTGCCGGAAAGCCGGGCGGCCTCTGGCTCTTCGATCGACTGCTCTTCGATAAACTCTGGTTCTTCGATTTCGGCAGGCCCGTCCGAGCGAACGTCGAAGTCCATCTCGACATCGGCCATGGCATCATCGAAATGGCCGGCAAGATCCTCATCGGCCGAAACCGCATCAACCGGCGATGCCGGGGCGGCGACGTTTTCCGCCGGCTCATGCTCGTCGAACATCAGCTCGTCTTCGAGCGAGCTTGCAACGGCATCGTCGAACTCGTCATCGAACGCAGGCGCGGCCGCTTGCGCGGCGGTTTCAACGGCGACGGTCTGCTCCATCGGCTCATGCTCTTCGAGCATCAGCTCGTCTTCGAGCGAACTTGCCACGGCGCTGTCGAACTCATCCTCGAAGGCGGGCTCGTCGACCGGCTCGATCGCCTCGGCTGCGGCCCTGGGTTCATCCTCGCCGGTCACCGCGATCTTGGCCGTCACATCGTCGTGCCGAAAATCCTGGTCGAGCGAGGCGGCAAGTTCGTCGTCACTCGAAAGGTCGTCCTCGAACGGCGACACGTCTTCGAGCGAGCCGGCGATGCCGTTATCGAACTCGTCGTCGAGCTCCGGCTCGACGGAGGGAGCGAACGCCCTTTCGGGGGCGGAGGCAATTTCGTCGGCGGCAACAGGAGCGGCCGCAACAGGAGCAGCATCATCCGCCGCACTGTCGTCGAACGCGAAATCCTGTTCGAACGAGGCAGCAAGCGCGTCCTCCATTTCGTCGGCGGCGGCCGGTTCGGGTGTCGGCTCGCGAAGCTTGGCAGGGGAAGCATTGTCATTGGCGTCGGCGCCGAATTCGCCCATCAACTCCTTCTCGAGATCGATCTCGAAATCGCCCTCGTCCACCGACGGTTCGGCGGCAGCGGTTTTCGGCTGTGCCGGCGTTTGCGGTTTGACCGGCTGGCGCGGGTCGAACCCCATGATCCTGGTCAGTTCCGCGAACGGATCATCGTTGGCGATGTCGTTGTGGTCGGCTGCTCTCAGCTGGGTTCTGTCTGCCATTATTGTTCCCGAACTCGCACTCATTCGGACGCCATGGACGTCGCGTAGGGTTGGCCCTTACCAGCGCAATGTGGGCAAAAGGTGACAGGTTTTTTACTCAAACCTAACGCATTTCGGTGGGCGCATTGGCTCCGATCAGCGTCAGGCCGGACGTCAAAACGTCCGAAACAGCCTGCACCAGCCCTAGTCTGGCATGCGTCAATTGTCGGTCGTTAACCTTAACAAAACGTAAGTCGGGATTATCGGTGCCCCGGTTCCAGTGTCCGTGGAAGCTGGAAGCGAGTTCGTAGAGGTAAAATGCCAGCCGGTGGGGCTCGAGCGCGAGCGCCGCGGCTTCGATCAGCCGAGGATATTCGGCGAGCTTCCTGATCAGGCCGATCTCGCCCTCGTCGGTCAGCAAAGCCACTTCGGCGGCCAGCTGGTTGCGGTCGAACATGGCCTCGCCCAATTGCTCGCTCGCCTGCCGGAACACCGAATGGCAGCGCGCCGAGGCATACTGCACGTAGAACACCGGATTGTCCTTCGACTGCTCGGTCACCTTGGCGAAGTCGAAGTCGAGCGGCGCGTCGTTCTTGCGGTAGAGCATCATGAAGCGAACTGCATCTCGTCCAACTTCTTCGATGACCTCCCGAAGAGTGACGAAATTCCCAGTTCGCTTTCCCATCCGCACCGGCTCGCCGGCGCGAAACAGCCTCACCAGCTGGCAAAGCAGCACGGTAAGCTTGACCTCGTCGCCGGCAATCGCCCGGGCAAGCGCTTCCAGCCGTTTCACGTAGCCGCCGTGATCGGCGCCAAGCACATAGATCAGGTTGACGAAGCCGCGATCGACCTTGTCCTTGAGGTAGGCGACATCGGCGGCGAAATAGGTGAAGGTGCCGTCCGACTTGACCAGCGCCCGGTCCATGTCGTCGCCGACCGCGGTCGAGCGGAACAGCGTCTGCTCGCGGTCCTCCCAGTCCTCCGGCTTCTCGCCCTTGGGCGGCGGCAGCTTGCCCTTGTAGATGTGGCCCTTCAGCGTCAGGTCGCTGATCGCCGAGCGAATCTTCTTGGCATTGTTGGCATGCAATGTGCGCTCTGAGAAAAAGACGTCGTGATGCACGTTGAGCAGCGCCAGATCCTCACGGATCATCGCCATCATCGCATCGATCGTCCTGTCCTTGACGATGGCAAGCGCCTCTTCGTCCGGCATCTGCAGCAGGGAGCGGCCGAATTCGCTGGCCAGCGCCTGACCAACGGGGATCAGATAGTCGCCTGGATAAAGCCCGGCCGGAATGTCGCCGATCTCATCGCCGAGCGCTTCGCGGTAGCGCAGCATGACTGAGCGTCCGAGCACGTCGATCTGCGAACCGGCATCGTTGATGACGTATTCCTTGGTCACGTCGTAACCGGCGAAGGCCATCAGATTGGCCAGCGCGTCGCCGACCACAGCACCCCGGCAATGGCCGACATGCATCGGGCCGGTCGGGTTGGCCGAGACATATTCGACATTGGTTTTCTTGCCGCCGCCGATAGTCGAGCGGCCGTAGTTGCGGCCTTCTTCGAGCAGCGCCGTCAGATGCGCCTGCCAGAAGCCGTCCTTGAGCCTGAGATTGACGAAGCCCGGGCCGGCGATCTCGGCGGCCGCGATATCCTCGTCGGCGCGCAGCGCCTCAGCCAGCCTTTCGGCCAGCGCACGCGGGTTCTGGCCGGTCGGCTTGGCCAACACCATGGCAGCGTTGGTCGCGAGATCGCCATGGCTGGCATCGCGCGGCGGCTCGACGGCGATGCGCGACAGGTCCGGCGACACGCCATCCTTGTCTTTCAAATCAAGCGCTTCGACGGCCTTTATGATTCGCGCGTTGAAATCGGCGAAGATGTTCATTGCTGTGGCTCTGACGGTTTTGCAGGGATCCGGCTCGTTGGCCGGCAAAATCGCGCCCGCCCTAGCTCAAATCCGGCGTATGGTCAAACAAACGCCTGTGTTCCTTGAGTGCATAAGTGTCCGTCATGCCAGCCAGGAAATCGGCAACGCTGCGCGCCTTGACGCGGTCCTCTGCCCGGTCGAGCCCTTCGCGCCAGCCATCCGGCATGGCGCGCGGATCGGCGAAATAGACGTCGAACAGGTCCCTGACGATCTGGTCGGCATCGGCGCGCACCCGCATGACCTCCGCATGCCGGTAGAGGTGCTTGTAGAGAAAGGCCTTCAGCTCCTTTTCCAATACGGCCGTCTCGGCGGAGAAGCTCACCATCGGCTCGCCGGCCGCCCTTACCGCTTCGGCGCTGTCAGGCTTGATGCGCGCCAGATTGGCCGTCGTCGAGACGATCACGTCCTCGACCATGATGGTGATCTGCCGGCGCATCAGCTCGTGGCCGGTGCGTACGTCATCGAGCGCCGGATAGCGCTGACGCACGCCCTTGAGGATCGACCCCGGCAGCGAGACGCCTTCCAGCATATCGAGCGTCAACAGCCCTGCCCTCAAGCCGTCATCGATGTCGTGGGTGTTGTAGGCGATGTCGTCGGCAATCGCCGCGCACTGCGCCTCGATACCAGCGAAGCGGTCGAGCTCGAGGTCGTGCAGTTCGGAATAGTCGCGGATAGCCTGCGGCACCGGCCCCTTCAGCCCTTTCCCCTTGGCATCGGTCAGCGGGCCATTGTGCTTGACCAGCCCCTCCAGCGTTTCCCAGGTGAGGTTCAGCCCATCGAACTCGGCATAGCGCCGCTCCAGCCGCGTCACCACACGCAGCGACTGTGCATTGTGGTCGAAGCCGCCCCAGGCGGCCATCTTGTCGTTCAGCGCGTCCTCGCCGGTATGGCCGAAGGGCGTGTGGCCGAAGTCGTGCACCAGGGCCACCGCCTCGGCCAGGTCCTCGTCGCCGCGCAGCGCCCGCGCCAGAGCGCGTGCGATTTGCGCGACCTCGATCGAATGCGTCAGCCTGGTGCGGTAATGATCGCCTTCGTGTGCGACGAACACTTGCGTCTTGTGCTTCAGCCGGCGGAACGCCGTCGAATGGATGATGCGGTCGCGGTCGCGCTGGAAGGGCGTGCGCGTCGGGCTTTCCACCTCGTCGAACAGCCGCCCGCGCGACTTCGCCGGGTCGCTGGCATAGGCCGCGCGCGGCCGATAGCCGAATCCGATGTCGCCCAACTCATTGGTCATAGCGTATGCCGCAGTTGACTTGCCCCGTCGCGCTTCATACCTATCATACGAAACCGAAAGCAAGGTGACGCCCATGGGCGCTGATGCCAAGACCGCCATGAAAGTCGAGATGACCGACGCCGCCGCCAGGCGGATCGCCAAGATTGTGGCGAGCGAAGCCGGCAAGACGGCGCTGCGCGTTTCGGTCGAGGGCGGCGGCTGTTCCGGCTTCTCCTACAAGTTCGACCTGGTCGACAGGCGCAATGACGACGACGTCGCCATCGAGAAGGACGGCGCCACCGTGCTGATCGACGACCTGTCGCTGGTCTATATGGGCGGCTCGGTGATCGATTTCGTCGACGATCTGATGGGCCAGTCGTTCCAGATCAGAAACCCCAATGCGGTCGCCTCCTGCGGCTGCGGCACCAGCTTCTCGATCTAGAAATGCCCGACATCGGCGCGGTCCGTCAGGTCGCGCTTTCCGCCGGGCGCGACCTCGATGCGACGCTGGCGTTCTGGCGCGAGGTGCTCGGCATGAACCTGCATGCGCGTTTCGATCCGCCGGGCATCGCCTTTATCATGGCCGGTGACGTGCGCCTGCTTTTCACCGACGGCCTGCCTGCCGGCACCGTCTATCTCGACATATCGGGCCTCGACGAGTTCCACGCTTCGGCAAGGGCCGCGGGTGTTCCCTTCACCGCGCCGCCGGCGCTCGTCCATCGCGACACCGAAGGCCTGTTCGGCCAGGCGGGGGAAAGCGAATGGATGGCCTTCCTAAAGGACCCGGCAGGCAATACGATCGGCCTTGTCGAACGTCATCCACCGGATCGCTAGTCTCCGGACCACCAGCCTATCGAGGCCGTCATGAAAATCGTCACCTGGAACATCAACGGCGTTCGCGCCCGCATCGGCAACTTGACCCATTGGCTGACGGAAAGCGCGCCCGACATCGCCTGCCTGCAGGAGATCAAGACGGTCGACGAGCAGTTTCCCCGCGCCGAGATCGAGGCGCTCGGCTACAATGTCGAGACTTACGGCCAAAAAGGCTTCAACGGCGTCGCCATCCTGTCGAAGCTGCGTTTCGACGAGGTCAATCGCGGCTTGCCGGGCGACGATGCCGACGAGCAGGCGCGTTTCATCGAGGGCGTGTTCTCGACCGACAAGGGCGCCTTGCGCGTTGCCTCGATCTATCTGCCGAACGGCAACCCGATCGACGACGAGAAGAAGTTCTCCTACAAGCTTTCCTGGATGGCGCGACTTGAGCGCTGGGCCGAGGAGCGGCTTGCTCTGGAAGAGCCGCTGGTCCTGGCCGGCGACTACAATGTCATTCCCGAGCCGATCGACGCGAAGTATCCGGAAAACTGGCTAAGCGATGCACTGTTCCAGCCCGCGACGCGGCAAGCGTTCCGGCGGCTGAAGAATCTCGGCTTCACCGAAGCCGTGCGTGCCGTCACCGACGCCCCGGACATTTTTACGTTCTGGGACTATCAGGCCGGCGCCTGGCAGAAGAACAACGGCATCCGCATTGACCACCTGCTTCTGTCGCCCGAAGCCGCCAACTGGTTTTCCTCGGCTTCGATCGAAAAACAGGTGCGCGCCTGGGAAAAACCCTCCGACCACGTGCCGGTGGCGATCGATCTGGCGCTGCAGCCGGCCTGACCGGAGCTGCTGTCCGGCGGCACAATGATAAGTTGACCTCTTATCGCCACAAATCGCGCGCTTAATGAGAAATCATCATGGTGGCTGGGGTTCCCATGACTACTCGATTTGCACTTTGCCCGATCGGCTGCGCGCTTGCGATGGCGGTGGCGACGCCGGCTTTTGCCGATGCAGAGTGCCTGGCTAACGGCAAATCATTCCAGATCGGCCGGGTCGCCTGCCTGACGCTTGCCGGCCAAAGCTACCTCGCCCGTTGCGAGATGGTGCTCAACAACACATCCTGGACAAAGCAGCGGGATGGCTGCCCGGAGAACACGCTGGCCCCACATCTGCAGGGCACGCCGATCTCAACACCGGCGCCCAGCGGCATGCCGGCGGAACCGACCGACAATTGATCTCAAAACGGAAATTCTGCCGACCTATTGGTCGCCGCCACCCTTGGTGAGGATGTCGTCGGCCAGCGAGATCGCGGTGCGGCGGTCGGCTTCGCCGGCGGCCGCAAACGCTTCTTCCTGCATGCCGCGGATCCATGGCTGGTCGGCGGGTGAGGCCCGTTCGAGCGCCGCGGTCATCATCGCCAGCCCCCGCACGATCTTGCCGCTTTGGAAAAGCAGGTTGCCGAGCGTCGCCTGCGCGCCCGCATGGCCCTTTTCGGCCGCCAGCTGGAACCAGCGTCCGGCCTGCTTGACGCTGGCCTTGACGCCGCCCTCACCCTTGAGGAACATCTGGCCCATCTCGAACTGGGCGTTCGGGTTGCGGTAGTTGGCGGCGGCACGCATGTAATATTCCTGGGCCGCCACCTCGTTCTCCTCGACGGGGCTGCCGGGAATGCCCTTCCTCAGATAGTCGCCGAGCGCCACCAGCGCGTCCGAAACATAGCTTTCCTCGGGCGAACCGGGCTCGACATCCTGGTCGACGATCTCGCTGAAGAACTTGAACGCCGCGTAGTCGTCTCGCGCCACGCCATCGCCTTCGGCATACATGCGCGCAAGCTTCCAGGTGGCGCCGATCTGGCCGTTCTCGGCGGCATATTTATAGGCTTCCGCGGCCTGCTCCTTATGGCCGTTCTTGTAGGCGGAAAAGCCGAACTGGAACACCGCCCACGGGCTCGACTGCGGCTTCACGCCGGTCTTGTCGTCGAACACCTTGTCGTCGAAGGCCATGGCCTGGCCGACGGCGCCCAAGGTCGCGCCAAACGTGGCGAGCGCAACCAGTGCCGAAAGGACAGACGACCTCAACAACTCAGATGTCCGCATAGCAGTGTGTTTCTTTGGCACCGCCGGGATGGGTGACCGCGCCGTCGCGGGCAGGTCCGACCGTCTGTGCGTATTTCCAGATCGCGCCCGACTGATAGTCGGTCGTGCGCGCCTTCCATGATTTTGCCCTCGCCGCCAGTTCGGCCTTGGACAATGCAACCTCGATCGTGCCGTTCACCGCATCGATCGAAATCAAGTCGCCATCCCTAAGCAGCCCGATCGGGCCGCCCACTGCCGCTTCCGGCCCGACATGGCCGATGCAGAAACCGCGCGTTGCGCCCGAAAAACGCCCGTCGGTGATGAGCGCTACCTTGCCGCCCATGCCCTGGCCGTAGAGAGCCGCCGTCGTCGACAGCATTTCGCGCATGCCCGGGCCGCCGCGCGGACCCTCGTAACGGATGACGAGAACCTCGCCTTCGCTATAGTTACGGTGCGTAACAGCCTCGAAACATTCCTCTTCCGAATCGAAGCAGCGTGCCGGACCCGAGAATTTGAGTTCCGCCATGCCTGCGACCTTCACGATCGCGCCTTCGGGGGCAAGGTTACCCTTCAAGCCCACGACCCCGCCGGTCTGGGTAATCGGCCTATTGGCGGGACGGACCACATCCTGGCTGTCATTCCAGGAAACATGTTCCATATTTTCGGCCAAAGTGCGGCCGGTCACCGTCAGGCAATCGCCGTGAAGATAGCCATGGTCGAGCAGCGTCTTCATCAAGAGCGGAATGCCGCCGGCCTCGAACATGTCCTTGGCGACGTATTTGCCGCCCGGCTTGAGGTCGGCGATATAGGGTGTTTTCTCGAATATCTTGGCCACGTCGAAAAGATCGAACTTTATCCCGGCCTCGTGCGCGATCGCCGGCAGATGCAGCGCCGCGTTGGTCGAGCCGCCGGTGGCCGAGACCACGGTCGCGGCATTTTCCAACGCTTCTATAGTAACGATGTCGCGCGGGCGGATGTTCCTTGCGATCAGCTCCATGATCTTTTCGCCGGAAGCGAAATTGAAGCGGTCTCGCATCTCGTAGGGTGCCGGCGCGCCGCAGGAATAGGGCAGCGCCAGGCCGATCGCCTCAGCGACGGTGGCCATGGTATTGGCGGTGAACTGGGCGCCGCAGGAGCCGGCCGACGGACAGGCGGCTTGCTCGATCTCGAGCAGCTCGGCGTCGCCGATCGTGCCGACCGAATGCTGGCCGACCGCCTCGAACACGTCCTGCACGGTGATCTGCCGGCCACGGTAGCTGCCGGGCAGTATCGAGCCGCCATAGATGAAGATCGACGGTACGTTGAGGCGCACCATGGCCATCATCATGCCGGGCAGCGACTTGTCGCAACCGGCCAATCCAACCAGCGCATCGTAGCAATGGCCGCGCATGGTGAGCTCGACCGAGTCGGCGATGACCTCGCGCGACACCAGCGACGACTTCATGCCCTGATGACCCATGGCGATGCCGTCGGTGACGGTGATGGTGCAGAATTCGCGTGGCGTGCCGTTGGCGGCCGCCACGCCCTTCTTGACCACTTGCGCCTGGCGCATCAGCGAGATGTTGCAGGGGGCGGCCTCGTTCCAGCAGCTGGCGACACCGACCAGAGGCTGCGCGATCTCGGCCGCCGACAGCCCCATTGCATAAAGGTAGGAGCGATGCGGCGCCCGCTCGGGACCAACGGTCACGTGGCGGCTCGGCAGCTTGGCCTTGGAGATCGCTCTGGCGTCCATACTCGTCCTTGCCGCGGGCGGTGCGGCCTGCCTCTTCGCCTAGCCTTTTGGCGCATGTCCCGAGACAGGTTCGAGGTGCGCCGGGTTTATGGCGGGAAATAGGCAATGTTCTCGGGCGGCCGGGCGACGCGAGGGTTGTTCAGAAACTGTTGCCAAAACGTCACAATTATCGGAGCGAACATCATGGGGGGCAATTTGTTGCATTGGCCGAATGCCGGATGACGCACCGAACAAAACGGCCGGGCAGCGCCCGGCCGTTTTGTCGTTTAAAATTCAATAGTTAGAACTTGATCTTGACGGAAGCCGAACCAGCGAGAAGCAGGTCGTTGCCGTAGGTGTAGGTAACGGCATTTGCCACGTCGCCGACACCGCTGAAAGTCGATGACCCGCTCGTCAGCACACCGATCGAGCCGCCGAGCCTGACCTCGACCTGGTCGTTCGGCGAATAGGAGACGCCGCTGGCGACGGCCCAGGTATCCGACTGATAGCCGGAGGTCGTCGAGGTGCCGCGATCCCAGGTCAGCGAAACCACGCCCGACAATTGATCGGTGAACTTGTGCCCGATACCGCCCGTGACCGTCCAGCCGTCGCGATAAAGCAGGTCGAATGAAACGGGCGAGGGCAAACCGGTTACCGGACTGCGCACGCCATTGATGGCAATGACGCCAAGCTTGCTCCACTCCTGCCAGCGGATGGAACCAAAGGCCAGCCAGCCAGGAGCTATGCCGCTCTGCAGCTTGAATTCCAGAGCCTGAGGTATCTCAGCCGACGCCGAGACTGGGTACACGCCGGTAGAGCCGGGAATCAGATCCGCTGGAAAGGCGCCCCTGAAGCCGGTCGTGTCGACGGTTCCCGACAGCCCGTCATATTTGTAGCTCGAAGAGTACATCAGGCTGGCGCGCAGAGCGATCTCGGGGATCTCATAGGCTGCGCCCGCACGCCAACCCCATGCCTCGTCGGATAGCTTGAAGACACCGAGGCCGGTATTGCCGAAGGCGAGCAGTGTCTGACGGGAAAGAAACGCGTCTACCTGCTGGTAGGAGACACCGCCGATGAATCGTACGGAGCCCTTGCCGACGTTCACCTTATAGGAGCAGGTGAGACCGAAATCGTCTGTGTCGACGGCGTATTTGACCGCTGTCGGCGAATAGGCGTTGTTCATGCCGAAATTCGCGTCCGCACCATACGGTCTCGTATAGGTGGCAAGACAGTCTACGGGCTCAAAGATGTTGGCCTTGATGCCGACATGCGGCACCGCATAATCGCCACCAACGTCCACCGCCGATGTCGACAAACCCGAGCCATCGAGACGCTGCACATTCTTGAGTTTGCGCTGTGGCGAAACATAGGTGACGCCTGCGTCGAACGAATATGGCGCCGCGTCGAACAGCTGGTCGATGTTGACGCCGCCCCGGTCAAAGCCCCCGGCCTGCACCGTCCCAGCCAAAGCCAGCGAAAAAGCCCCCGCGCCCAGCAGCACTTTCAGACGCGAATAACACATGAATCTCCTCCCCGAAATATCCTTGCATCAAGCTAGAACCAATTCAGGTTAACGGCGCAACAACGAATTCGCCGTGCGTACATGTACAGCTTGGCTGAACGCATTTCCGACAAGGTGTCGGCCTTCTTACCGAGGCGGGAAAATGGCCGCCACAATACAGATCGACGAGAAAACTCGGGAAAAACCCCTAAATCACTACAAAACAGGGCATTTTGCGTGCCCAATTAGCCATTGTTACATTACGGCAACAATGGGGCAAAAACATTCAGTTTGCCTCAAGATTTACGCTGCGGAATGCCCGTTTTCGTGGCAGGCGGCCTGTCTGGAAGGCAGATTCGTGACCGGCGAATCTATTGCGGCCAGCAGGCCCAATTTGTTTGATCAGCCGGCCCAATCTGTTCGATCAACTTGTTTGATCAGCCGGCCCAATCTGTTCGATCAACCGGCCCAATCTATTCGATCAACCGGCATCGCGCACCCGCGCCAATGCCACCGAAAGCTTCTCTTGCGCCTCGCGATATTCGGCGAGTTTTTCACGCTCGGCCTCCACCACCTCTTCCGGCGCGTTGGCGACGAATTTCTCGTTGGACAGCTTCTTGTAGAGCCGCGCTATTTCCTCGGTCACCTTCGCAAGCTCCTTGTGCAGGCGCGCTGCCTCGGCGGCAAGGTCGATCAGGCTGCCGAGCGGCAGGCAGATCGTCGCCTCGTTGACGACGATCTGGGCGGATCCCCTGGGTGGCGCCTCGGCGAGCGAGATGTCGCCGACCCGCGCCAGACGCTTGATAGCCGAGCTCTGACGCTCGAGCCTTTCGTGTGTCGCGTCGTTGGCGCCGATCACCACGAGCGGTGCGATAGCCGCCGGCGGCACGTTCATCTCCGAACGCACCGAGCGGATGCCGGAGACAAGGTCGATCAGCCAGTTGATATCGGCGGCGGCCGCCTCGTCCTCGAAGTCGGGCGACGGCCATGCCGCATGACAAAGCAGCGATTGCCGTTGCCTGCCCTCGCCGGCGGTTTCGGCCCACAGTTCCTCGGTCATGAACGGCATCATCGGATGCAGCAGCTTGTAGATCTCGTCGAGCACGAAGGCGACGCAGGCCCTGCTCTCGGCCTTGGCGGCCTCGTCGGTGCCCATGAACACCGGCTTCAGCAGTTCCAGGTACCAGTCGCAGAACTGGTTCCAGACGAAGCGGTAGGCGGCACCCGCCGCCTCGTTGAAGCGGTATGAGGTGATGCCGTCCGTTATGTCGCGCGCGGCTCGCGTCAGCTCCGTCAGGATCCAGCGGTTGACCGCCAGCTTGGCGTCCTGCAGCCAGAAATCGTCGTCGCGCGCCACTTCGTTCATCTCGGCGAAGCGCGTCGCGTTCCACAGCTTGGTGCCGAAATTGCGATAACCGGCAATGCGGGCCGGATCGAGCTTAACATCGCGGCCTTGCGCTGCCATCACAGTCAAGGTGAAGCGCAGCGCATCGGCGCCGTATTCGTCGATGAGCTCGAGCGGATCGATGACGTTGCCTTTCGACTTCGACATCTTCTGCCCGTTCTTGTCACGAACCAGCGCGTGGACGTAGACCGTATGGAACGGCTCCTGGTCCATAAAATGCAGGCCCATCATCATCATGCGGGCGACCCAGAAGAAGATGATGTCGAAACCGGTCACCAGCACGTCGGTCGGGTAATAGGTCTTCAGCTCCGGCGTCTGGTCCGGCCAGCCAAGCGTCGAGAACGGCCACAGCGCCGACGAGAACCATGTATCGAGCACGTCCTCGTCGCGGGTCAGGATCTCGCCAGGCTGGAAATTCTCAAGCTTGTCCTCGACCCAGGCCTTCCACGGCCCTTCCAGCGCCAGATAGTATTCGACGGCGGCACCGAGCGCCTCTTCCTCGGTCTTTTCGACAAAGACATGCCCGTCCGGCCCGTACCAGGCCGGGATCTGGTGGCCCCACCAGAGCTGGCGCGAAATGCACCAGGGCTGGATGTTTTCCATCCAGTCGAAATAGGTCTTTTCCCAGTTTTTGGGCACGAAATTGGTACGGCCCTCGCGCACCGAGGCGATCGCCGGCTTGGCCAGTTCCGCCGTATTGACATACCACTGGTCGGTCAGAAACGGCTCGATCGGCACGCCGCCGCGGTCGCCGTGCGGCACCGTGTGGCGATGCGGCTCGACCTTCTCGAGAAAGCCGCCCGCCTGCATCAGCTCGACGATCTTCTTGCGCGCATCGAAACGGTCGAGGCCGTCGAGGCTGTCCCAGACGGCCTGGCGCTCCGGCGTCACTTCCAGTCCGGCGAGAAAGTCCTCATTGTCCTTGAGGCTCACCGCCGCATTGACGGTGAGGATGTTGACCGCCGGCAGCCGGTGGCGCTTGCCGACCTCGAAATCATTGAAGTCATGCGCCGGCGTGATCTTGACCGCACCACTGCCTTTTTCGGGATCGGAATACTCGTCCGCCACCACCGGGATCCTGCGGCCGACGATCGGCAGGATGAGGTTCTTGCCGACGAGATGCCGGAAACGTTCGTCGTCGGGGTGGACGGCGACAGCCGTATCACCCAGCATCGTCTCCGGGCGGGTCGTCGCAACGGTGATGAAGGTCTTCGGATTTTCCGGATCGAAGGTCATGCCTTCGACCGGATAGCGGAAGTGCCAGAGGTTGCCGTTGACTTCCTGCTGCTCGACCTCGAGATCCGAGATGGCGGTCAACAGCTTCGGGTCCCAATTCACAAGGCGCTTGTCCTTGTAGATCAGCCCTTCCTTGTAGAGCGTCACGAACACTTCGAGCACGGCCTTGGACAGGCCCTCGTCCATGGTGAAGCGCTCCCGGCTCCAGTCGGCCGAGGCCCCGAGCCGCTTCAGCTGGTTGAGGATGGCGCCGCCGGATTCTGCCTTCCATTCCCACACCTTGTCGATGAACTCATCGCGCGTCAGGTCGCGGCGGTGAATCTGCTTTTCTATAAGCTGGCGCTCGACCACCATCTGCGTGGCGATGCCGGCATGGTCCATCCCCGGCTGCCACAGCACGTTCTTGCCGCGCATGCGCTCGAAGCGCACCAGAATGTCCTGCAGCGTGTTGTTGAGCGCATGACCCATATGCAGCGAGCCGGTGACGTTCGGCGGCGGGATGACGATGGTGAAGGCTTCAGCCCCCTCCTCGGCCCCGGCACCGGCCCGAAACGCGTCGGCCTCTTCCCAGATCCTGGCAATCTTCGGCTCGACGGCTTTGGCGTCGTAGGTCTTTTCGAGCATGGGAAAACGGTCCGCGCTGTCCGGAATTTGTGGTCCGGTGTAAATCGGAAGGTTGTTGCCAAGTCAACCGCAAGGGCGGCATGGCCAATAGATAGCGCCGGGATGGTTCGGTGCAACTCGCGGGACTGAATGTTGCAAGGCAATCGCTTCAGGTTTGCGCTGACTGTGCGAATGCCGCTGCCGGGCATTTCTCCCCGTATAGTGACGGGGAGAAAAACGCCTGCACTGAAGCTTTCGCCAGTCACGAACGTTGCGGAAAAGGCGCCTAAATTGCGGTCAACCCCTTCTCCCCGTCACTATACGGGGAGAAGGTGCCGGCAGGCGGATGAGGGGCAGCGCCGACTTCGACAATTCGCCGGTCCAGCGCCGCCCATTGGCGGCTCTCCGAATTGCTACTGCGCGCCGCGCGCGACGCGCTCGATTTCCTCGCGCACCAGCCGCTCGACCAGCGTCGGCAGGTTGTTGTCCAGCCAGTCCTGCAGCATCGGCCGCAGCATCTCCTCGGCCATCTCGTCGAAGGTCTTCTTGCTGCGGCTGGCAAACGCGTCTGAAAGCTCACCGAAGGCGGCGGCAACCTGCCGGCCCGTATGCTCCGAAAGGATCGCCGGCCGAAGGGACGGCGCCTCGCTGGCCGCCGGACGCGCCAATCCGATTCTAGAAGATTCCGGGCCGATTTTAGAACGTTCCGGGCCGCTTTCCGAAGGCTCCGGCCCAATTTCCGAAGGCTCCGGCACAGGTTCAGCAGTCGCCTCGTTCTCGAAAACCTCGGCTTTCGGCTCGGCGTCCGGCGTCCGGCGTGGCTCGGCGCGCTCCGGCTTGGCCATCGCGTCGCCGACCGCCGCGATCTCGCGCCGCCAATCGGCGATGATGGTGTCGGTCGTCTCGGCAGCCTTGGCTGTCGCAGGCCGATCCGGCTTTGCGGGAGCGGTGTTCACCTCAGCCAGCGTCACCGCTGCCTTTTCCGGGCCGGCGCGCAGCGGCGTTTCCAGGGGCTCAATGACCGGCGCGGCCGTTGGCTGCACCTCGGCGCGCGTGGCCGGCTTGGCGATCTCCAGTCCGCCGCGCAGTTCGGAGCGGAACGCATCCCCCTCCGCTGCCAGTCCGGCTGCCGGCGCCGGTTGCAGATCCTGGCGCAGCTCGTCGGCGTCGCCCGGCTGCTTGCGGCCGGTATCGCTGTCCTCGATGATCCTTCTGATGGAAGCTAGTATTTCTTCCATGGAAGGTTCGCGCTGTACGCTGCTTGCCGTCGCCATCGTCACATCCGCCGCCCTTGTGACTCGTTCTCAGATTTCCTGTCCGGCAATGCCGGATTCGAATCATGGCAACAGCGTAACCGACGGAACGGCTTGCGAGAATCCCCAATCTGGCGACATCTCGGATTTCAACAGATTAGGGTCGGGAGTTGAAAGCCCGCGCGTCGTTCGAGCGCGGGCTGAAAACACGGCCTGGCGATCAGCGGCCGTCCGGCGTGCGCAGACCGATCCACTTGTCCTTGACGGCGTTGTAATGCTCTTCGGGCCTGTACTTCGTCACGTTGAGCGCAAGGCGGTCTGCCGACAAATGGCCAACCGCCGAGAGGATGGCATAGCTCGCCACCACCACGTCGCGTTCGGCGCTGACAAGATTGATCTTGGCGGTGATGAGGGTCGCCTGCGCGTTGAGCACGTCGAGCGTGGTGCGCTGGCCGACATTGCGCTCTTCGATGACGCCGTTCAGGGCAAGCTGCGCGGCGGCGACCACCTGCCGGTTGGCCGTGACGCTTTGCTGCGCGGCGGTGTATTGCGACCATGCCGAGGTAACGGCCTGGCGCACCTGGTCGCGACTCACGTCGACTTCGATCCGCGCCTGGCTGAGCGATTCCTTGTTCTGGCGCACGGTCGCCGAGGTCCGTCCGCCGGAATAGATCGGCACGGTCAGTGTCGCGCCGATGTTCGCCGACGTCCTTGTGCCATCCTGCGATGCCCCAAGAACGCCCGGAACCGTGTTGCGATAGTCGCCGGAAACGCCGGCGCTAGCCGAAAGCTGCGGCAGCAGCGCGCCTTCGGCCGATTTAACCGAAAACGCCGCCGCGTCGACCAGGTGCTCGGTGGCGAGGATGGCCGGATGTTCGGCCGATGCGATCGCGATCGCTGCATCGAGGCTCGACGGCAACAGCTTCGACAGCGGCGAAGCCGGCCTGAGACGGCCGGGCTCATCGCCGACGATCTGGCGATAGGTCGCGGCACTTGCCAGCGCCGTGGCGCGGGCGGCGCTCAACTGCGCCACCGCGGAGGCACGCTGCGCGTCGGCTTGCGCGACGTCGGTGCGGGTACCTTCGCCGACCTCGAAGCGCGAACGCGCCGCACGCGCCTGCTCGGTCAGGAATTGCAGGTTCTGTTCGGTCAGCACCGCGATCTGGCGGTCGCGGATGACGTCCATATAGGCACTTGCCGCGTTGAAAAGGGTGTTTTCTTCGGTGTTGCGCAGGCTCTCGACCGAGGCGCTGACCCGCGCTTCGGCGGCCGCGACGTTGTTCCTGGTCTGAAAGCCGTCGAACAGGGTTTGATTGATCTGGACGCCAAAGTTGCCGGTAGTTATGCGCGCGGTTCGACTAGTACCATTGATATGGGTGCTGGTGTAGTCGATGTCCGCGGAACCGGTGATGGTCGGGCGCCAGCCGGACTTTGCGATTGCAACGCCCTCGTCGGTGACGCGAACGCCGGCGCGTGTCGAATTAAGCGAGGAATTGTTCTGATAGGCTTTTGAAAGGGCCCCGAGAATGGTTTCGGCCGAGGCGGCCATTGGAGAAAGCGCGGTCGCCGAAACGAGGACAGCGGTAAAAAGCAACTTGCGTACAGACGGCACGTTATATTCCCTCATTCGTTTTGCACGGGAACTGCGCCACGCTGGCTTCTCCTTCTGATCAGCCGGCGCCGCGTTTTTTATCGTTCCCCCGCTGAAAGCCCCCAAGAAACACCCGGTTATGCAGATCAGCAACGATTGTTCAAACGCAAGCGATCATGACAGCGCCTTCGCTGCAAGGCAAAATCACTCAGAATTCGAAGGCGGGAATGCGTTCGAATCCCGGTAGTGGCTTAATTGCCGCATTAAATGCGCGTCTTCCCGTTACAACCCCTCCAGTCTTAAAAAAAAGCCGGGCTACGCCCGAATTGCCCTGCCCCTCCACGGCGACGAGTCGGCCGCCTTCGGCAAGCTGGTCGAACAGCGCCGCCGGCACCTCGCCGACGCTGCCGCCGATCAGGATGACGTCGTAAGGCGCCTTATCTGCGTGGCCTTGCGGCAGCGGCCCCTGGACCACGGTGACATTGCCGCAACCGAGTGCCGCAAGCGTCGAAGTGGCGGTCTCGGCCAGCGCCGCATCGCTTTCCAGCGCGACCACGGACCTTGCCAGCCGCGACAGGATCGCCGCCGCATAGCCGGTGCCGCAGCCGACATCGAGTGCCGAATCGCTTGGGCCGATATCGGCCAGCTGCATCAGCTTGGCCAATGGCGACGGTTCCATCAGATAGCGCGGGCCATCGGCCGTATCGGCAATGCGGATGTCCTCGTCGATATAGGCAAGATCGCGCTGGCCGGGGGCAACAAAGGCCTCGCGCGGCACCACAAGCATCGCCTCGAGCAACGGCGCGCTGGTCACGTCGGTGGTGCGGATCTGGCCGTCGACCATCTTCACCCGGCGTTCGGCAAAATCAGCGCTCATGTTCCAACCATCCGCTTGCCGCGCAAAGGCCGCGGCTGTTTCGACCGGAACTGAAGCCCCCTGGCGCTGACGCGCGGGAGCTCGGGCATTGGAGGCCTCGCCCGGAATCGAACCGGGGTGCAAGGATTTGCAGTCCTCTGCGTAACCACTCCGCCACGAGGCCTCATTGCTCCCGGCGTTCCACCCGGCTCCAATAGGTTGCGGCGAAAATGCCGTCAAGCGGCCACCATGCATTCCCAACGGTTCCTCGACATTCCATGCCCTGCCTTATCAACGCAATGCCCATCTTAGCAATAACATATTAGCTTATCGTTAAGCATGATTCTGGGCGACGGGAACCCGAAACCGGCGGCCACGTTGGGCAAAGAGGAGGCTCCGCCATGCGTCGAGCAGCTACGAAGGACGGCACGTCGCGCGGATTGTCGCAGTCTGCAGAGCTTGTGCGCTATGCCATCGACCGCCTCAGCATAGAAGGCGCAAACAGCCTGCCGCCGCGCGACCGGGCGCGGCTGGCATCGGCTACCGCCGTTCTCAAGGAGCTTTGCGAACGCCTGGAAAGCTGTTTCGACCAGCCTCGGTGAGGCCTGGACGACCACGCCGCTCTCAAACAATTGCCGGATACCGGCCTGTCAGCAGGGCAGTCTCAATCCGGCCGGCGCCGTCGCTCCCACCAGACGACGAAGCGGCGCCGGTGACGGCGCACCAATGCGAATTCGTAGGAGAGCACCAGCAATCCGATCGGCACCATCCAGAAACCCAGGATCGGCAGGAAGCCGAGAATGCCGCCGATGATCAGCACGACGCCGATCGCAATCCTGAGGCCGCGCGAGCGCGGCATGGTGAACTGGCGGCCGAAGACCGAGATTTTCCGGGCCGGTGGCTGTTCGTCGCTCATTGCCGTCATGTGAAATGTCGATCCGTTTGCATCAGTAGCACCATCAGCCGGAGAAAGCCGCAACGGCCTTTTCTGTTCCTTGACAGGCGAGAGACAGCTCATATGAGGGCGCTCGCCGGCCATTGCCAGCAAGCCTCGCGCCAAAAAGCATCGAAAAAATGCGAAATGCTTCTTTGCAAAGCCGAAACGGGTTTGCTATAGGCTGCCCCACTCACGCAAGAGCCTCTGTTCCCCGGTAGCTCAGTGGTAGAGCAACCGGCTGTTAACCGGTTGGTCGCTGGTTCGAATCCGGCCCGGGGAGCCAACATCTACGCTGCGGTGCGATGCGGCCGCGGACCTATTCAATTTCCCTGTAGGATCATGCGCTTCGCTCCAGCCGGCGCGATGGGGAAGAAAGTTGTGGCCAACCTTCGCGCAAGCATCGACGCGATGTTCTGGTTATAACTAACGCTTCGAGTTGGATACCGGACCTCGACCTATGCCTTTCCTGCTGCGCCTATCGAGATTCAGGAATGAGCCGCTATCGACCACGCCCCTGAGTGCAATATGACGAAGGGACATCACGATCCCGACGGATCCCTATGCCGCAACGCGTCGACAATGATCTTGAACGCAGGAAGGTTTTGGCGGCGGCTCGGATAATAGAGGAAATAGCCATCGAAGAAGGGTGACCAGTCGTCGAGGACCTTCACCAGCAATCCTGAGACGACGTGCCGCTCCACGATGTTCTCGGGAACATAGGCGATGCCATAGCCACTCGCTGCCGCGTCGATCATGGCGTAGGAGTTGTTGAAGGTAAGTTGACCGTCCACACGGACACGCAGCGCCTGTCCATCCTGCTCGAACTCCCATGCGTACAGACCACCGGCGGTTTCGTGACGCATGTTGATGCAGACGTGCCGGACCAGATCCTGCGGATGCACAGGCACGCCGTGCGGCGCGAAGTATCGCGGCGAAGCCACGGCGACTAAGCGCCAGTCCGGGCCGATGCGGACCGCGATCATGTCTTTCTCGACGCTCTCTCCAAGCCGGACACCGGCATCAAAGCCTTCCTCGACAATGTTGCGGAAGGTGCTGTCCAGGATCAGTTCGACGCCAATGTCGGGATAGCCGCTGAGGACCGGCTTAAGCTTCGGCCAGACCACGCTTTCGAGCGCGTGGTCGGACAGGGTCAACCTGATCGAGCCTGACGGCTTTTCGCGGAGCGCCATCAGCGCTGTGATCTCGTCTTCGATTTCACCAATGCGCGGGGTGATCGTCTGTAGCAGCCTTTCGCCCGCAACGGTCGTCGCGACATTACGCGTCGTGCGGGTCAGAAGGCGTATGCCCATGCGTGTTTCGAGCTGCTTGGTCGTGTGACTGAGCGTCGATTGCGCGACGCCGAGCTTTGCCGCAGCCTTGGTGAAGCTGCGCTCTTCTGCGACAGCCTGAAACCACGTCAATTGGTTGAGATCGGTTCTGGCCATGAAGTTTCTCTCTCCGTCGCTTGCAGCGAATTATTCGATATAGTCGATAGGTTCATGCCGATTTATACGGGTAATCGCTTTATGGCAAAACCATTAGGTTTGCACTGCAACAATGCATTACCGCGATGTCGGTGATTTGGATGACATGGATGTCGCAAAATGCGGCCGAGGCCGCCGGCAGGCCTGATGGTCGCGGCGATCCAGGCTTCGATCCTTCTGGGCGCGGTAGTCGGAGGGGTGCTGCTGTATGGTCTGACGATCTCCGCGATCTTCATCGGCAGCTTGGTTCTGGCCGGCTTCGCAATCGCGCTGATCGGCAACGGTCGGCGTCTGCTCAAACTCGAAGAGGACTGGCCAAAGTGGCGAGTGGTTCAATTCCAACCCAAACTTACAGGAGATCGGAAATGCCTTTGAATACCCCTGATACGAAAATACCAGCGCGTGAAATCCACCGGCGGGAGCTTTTGAAGCTGACCGGCTCCGGCATCGCCGCCTTCAGTGGGGCGTCACTCTTCAACTTTCCCTTCGCAAAGGCTCAAGATATGTCAAACGGTGCAAACAATTTCTATACAAGCGGTCAGGTGACGCTGGAGAAAGTGACCTTCAAGAGCCAATACCAGATGAATGTTGCGGGAAATCTGCTCGTTCCCAAGAACCTCGACCGCAATGCACGTCATCCGGCCATCGTCGTCGGCCATCCAATGGGCGCGGTGAAAGAGCAAAGCGCGACCCTCTATGCCACCAAGATGGCCGAGCAGGGCTTCATCGCCATGGCGATCGACCTGCCATTCTGGGGCGAGAGCGGGGGCGAAGCCCGACAGATCGTTTCGCCGGATGTCTATGCCGAGGCGTTCAGCGCGGCGGTGGACTTCCTCGGGACACACGCGTTCGTGGACCGCAACCGCATTGGCGCGATTGGTGTCTGCGGCAGCGGCAGCTTCGTCATCAGCGCCGCCAAGATCGACCCGCGCATGCGCGCCATCGCCACGGTCAGCATGTATGACATGGGCGCGGCGAACCGAAACGCACTCAATCACTCGCTAAGCGTCGAGCAACGGAAGCAGATCATCGCGGCGGCCGCCGAACAGCGCTACTCCGAATTCGAAGGCGGCCAAATCCAGTATACGGGCGGCACTGATCTCGAACTGACCGCGTCGACGCATCCCATCCAGCGCGAGTTCTACGATTTCTATCGGACACCCCGCGGAGAGTTTACCCCGGCGGGTGTCTCCGACCAGATAACGACTAAGCCGACGCTGACCAGCAACGTCAAATTCATGAACTTCTACCCGTTCAATGACATCGAGACGATCTCGCCGCGCCCAATGCTGTTCATCAGCGGCGATCAGGCGCATTCGAGGGAATTCAGCGAGGAAGCCTACAGACTGGCAGCCGAGCCCAAGGAACTGGTTTGGGTCCAGGGCGCCGGTCACGTCGATCTCTACGACCGTGTGGACCTGATTCCGTTCGACAGGCTTACCAGCTTCTTCAATCAGCACCTCTCCGCGTGACTGACGAGATGGAGCCTGTGTTTGCTGGGGCGGGCTCCATCTGCCTAGAAAACGGAGGAATGACCCGTGCTGAAATCACTGCTGAGCGCTGGCGTTATTGCATTTGGAATGGTTGGACCCAGGATGGCTCAAGAACGTATTCGCATTTCATCAGACTGGGGCGAGGTCACGGCCGATCTTGCCGATAACGAAGCCGCAAAATCTCTTGCTCAGATGTTGCCGCTTACCATTGAGATGAGCGACCACCTTCGCCAGGAAGAAGACCGGTAAATCTACCGGCTCCATTTCCGGAACAGACACGGCAGCGCGACTTCTCGGTCGGCACGCTCGGGCTGTGGAGTTCCGATCATTTCGTGATCTACTATCGGAATGGTCGCGTCCCGTCGTCCGGCATCGTTGTGCTCGGGAAGGTCGCCGGCGATGTTTCGATCTTTGATCGTCCCGGTTCCGTCACGGTGAGAATTGAACGTGCTGGCTGAGGCGTGTGCAGCGCGGTGGCATCACGGGAAACAGCGGCATGAGCCGGGTGCGGATTTCGACAGCGCCTGCCCCTGCGGTCACAGACGCCACGACCGGCATGGAGCACCTCCTTGCCACCGCGGCGATCCGCTCCCTGATTTCCCTCGTGATCGTACTGATCCCCAGGCCGCGTTCAACACTGCCGCGCGATACCGTCCCTAGCCGACCGTCACGAGCAATCCTCCTCGGCCCGCCGGCAACGAGTAGCGCCTCAGTGCGATCACGGTTACGGTTCGTTTCCTGTGCGCTTGCGGCGAATCCTGGCGTCGTCCGATCGCGAACTCGTAGTTCTCAGCTTCATCTTTCATTTGCCGGACGACATTGCCAGTCGCAAGGCCGACCTGCCATGGAAAGCCGCCTGCCCTAGATTGGACAGCGGCGCGGCAATGTTCTCAATGTAGGCCGCCCAAGCCAATCTGAATTACGGGAATTACGGAATTACGGTGACACTTTTTGCGGCGGCATTCAGGGCCTTTCCGCCGCAAATCTCAAATGCGCTTTTTTAGCCTTCCCTGACCGG
Source organism: Mesorhizobium sp. M0437 (assembly GCF_040321335.1). NCBI lineage: Bacteria > Pseudomonadati > Pseudomonadota > Alphaproteobacteria > Hyphomicrobiales > Phyllobacteriaceae > Mesorhizobium > Mesorhizobium sp. M0437. The sequence continues at coordinate 25,478 of NZ_JAMYRK010000013.1, read as the reverse complement.
CGGCGCCTTTTCACCGGAATCGACCGCCCTATTTTCGCCTCGACAGGTGGGTGGCTGCTTGCTGGACGAGTCCCTGCGACGAGTACGGCATGTGCTTCGAGGTAACCCCCAATGGACTTCCACGATCGGCACCTATTGCGGTTGCGGGTGAACGGAGAGGACCACAGCCTTTCCGATCTCGATCCCCGCGTCACGCTGCTCGACCTGCTGCGCGAGCGGCTTCATCTGACCGGAACGAAAAAGGGATGCAATTTCGGCGAGTGCGGCGCCTGCACCGTGCATCTCGACGAACGGCGTGTGAATGCCTGCATGATACTTGCCGTGTCCTGCGAGGGACGCGAGGTCACGACGATCGAAGGGCTGGCAGACGGCGACGCGCTTCATCCCGTGCAGCAGGCGTTCATCGATCATGATGGTTTCCAGTGCGGATTCTGCACGCCCGGCCAGGTGATGTCGGCGGCGGCGCTGATCGAGGAGGGACATACCGGCTCCGATGCCGAGATCCGCGAATGGATGAGCGGCAATCTGTGCCGCTGCTCCGCCTATCCGCAAATCGCCGAGGCGGTGCGCGCGGCGGCCGGGAGGGTGAGCCAATGACCCCATTCGTCTACGCGCGCGCCGACAGCCTGGGCGACACGATCGCGGCCGGTGCCGCGCCGGACAGCGCCTTTCTCGCCGGCGGCACCGAATTGCTCAATTGGCTGCGCCTTGGAATTGCCGGGCCGGCGCGGATCATCGATATCTCCCGCCTCGATGGGCTGGATCAGATCGAGGCACTGCCCGGCGGCGGCTTGACGATCGGCGCGCTGACGCATCTCAACGATGTCGCGCAGCATCCGCTGGTGATGCGCGATTATCCCGTATTGAGCCAGGCGATCCTCAACGCGGCGTCGCCGCAACTGAGAAATCTCGCAACGATAGGCGGCAATCTGCTGCAGAAGACGCGCTGCGCCTATTTCCGTGCCGAAGAGCAGCTGCCATGCAATAAACGTGAGCTCGGCTCCGGCTGCTCGGCATTGCATGGCATCAACGACAATCACGCAATCTTCGGCTGGACCGAGGATTGCGTCGCCACCCAGCCATCCGACCCGGCGGTGGCGCTGGCAGCACTTGATGCGGTCATCGTCACCGCGCACCGCAGCGGCGGCCGGCGCATTCCGGCAACGGAATTCCACCTGCTTCCCGACACGCGGCCCGAGGCGGACAATGTGTTGCAGCAAGGCGAACTGATTACGGCAATCGAGCTGCCGGCGCCGGCGCCGCGATCTGCCTACCTCAAGGTGCGCGAGCGCGAATCCTACGAATACGCCATCGTCTCCGCCGCCGCTGTACTGGAGATGGACGGCCAAACCATTCGTCGGGCTGCCCTGGCGCTGGGGTCCGTCGCGCTGCGGCCGTGGCGGCTGAGCGCCGCCGAGGAGCAGCTCGCCGGCGCCGAAATCGGCGATCGCGAGGCGTTGAGCACCGCTATCGAGCAATCCTTCGCCGAAGCGCGTCCCTTGTCGCAGAACGCCTACAAGATCGAACTGGCCAAGACCGCCGCTTTGCGGGCGATCGAAAGAGCAGCGAGGATGCCGTCATGATGATCAGCCAGCCTGTTGCCCGCCCTGACGGCGGCGCCAAGGTGACCGGCCGCGCCCGCTATGCGGCCGACTATTTCGCCCCCGACCTGCTCTATGCGGTACTCGTGACCGCGCCCGTTCCGGCCGGCCGCGTGACGTCGATCATGGTCGACGACGCGCTCGCCGAGAAGGGCGTCGTGCGTGTGCTCACGCATGAGGACATGCCAAAATTCGGCCGGTTCGCATCGCCAAGGGCCGAGCCGGATACGCAGATGCAGCAAGCCGAAGGCCCGCCGGCCGCGCAGAGCTTCATGCCCATGCAGGGCAACGAGATACGTCACGAGGGCCAGCCGCTTGCCATTGTGCTGGGCGAGACGCTGGAGGCGGCGGAAGCCGGCGCTCGCCGCGTCGCGTTGCGCTACGAGTTCGCCGAGCCGGAGTTGCCGGCACCGCCGGAGTGGACCGCCATCGACAAGGCTGCTGTCTCGCCGAGGGAGAGCGGCTTCCTGTTCCTGGAGCCGACGTTTACGAAGGGCGAGGTCGACCGCGGGCTTGCTGACGCCGCCGCCACGGTCGAAGCCGTCTATTTGCAGCCGTCGCGTCATCACAACGCGATGGAGCCCTCGGCGACGCTCGCTGAGTGGAATGACGGAGAGCTGACGCTGCACGATGCCACGCAGCACGTCTACGGTGTCCGCCAGGTGCTTGCCGCCCGCATGAATGTCCCGGCCGAGAAGGTCCGCGTGATTTCCCGCCATACCGGCGGCGGCTTCGGCGGCAAGGGCTGGATCTGGCCGCATCAGGTGCTGGCCGCCGCCGCCGCGCGCATCATGCAGCGCCCGGTCAGGCTGGCGCTAAGCCGCGCCAACGCCTATTCCTGTCTCGGCTATCAGCCGCGCATGGCGCAGAAGATCGTGCTGGCGGCGGACAGCTCGGGCAAGCTGACCGCCGTGCAACAGGACGTGATCAACCTGACCACCGTGAGCGACGATTTCGTCGAGTTCGCCACCGAAGCCTCGAAGGGTCTCTACGCCACGCCGGCGATGCGTCTCAGCCAGCGCGTCGAGCGCGCGAACGTCGCCATGCCGACGGCGCTGCGCGCGCCGGTCGAGGGTCCAGGCACCTGGGCCCTCGAAAGCGCGATGGACGAGCTCGCCCACCGCCTGGGCGTCGATCCGCTCGACCTGCGTCTGATCAACCATGCGGACACGGATCCGGCCACCGGCCAGCCCTGGTCATCGAAGAAGCTGCGCGAGGCCTATGAGGAAGGCGCCCGCCTGTTCGGCTGGCGCGAGCGCCCGCGCAAGCCGCAACGCGACGGCGATTGGCTGATCGGCTACGGCATGGCGACCTGTACCATGGGTTGTTTCCGCCACCCGACGCCTGCAGCCGAGGTCAGGCTGCACAGGGACGGCACGGTGCTCATCCGCACCGGCACGCAGGACATAGGGACCGGAACACTCACCATCTTTCCGCAGATCGCAGCCGACGTGCTGGGCCTGCCGATGGAGAAGATCGAGTTGGAAATGGGCGATACGCAGCTGCCGGAGGCGGGACCGACCTATGGTTCGTCATCGACCATGGGGGTGGGCGCGGCGGTGCTTGCCGCCGCCGAAGATGCGCGTTCGCAGCTTGCCCGTCTTGCCAATCTGCTGCCAGACGAGGTGGAGATGCAGGACGGCAAGATTCGCCGCAGGGGCGCTGCCGGCGGTCAGACGATCGCCGATGTGATGAGCCATACCGACATCGGCGAGATCGTCGGCTCCGGCTCGTTCGATCCGGCGCAGCATGGCAAAGGCCTCGCCATGCGCACTTTCGGCGCGATTTTCATGGAGGTCGGCGTCGATCCGGGGCTCGGCCTGCTCAGGCTCCGTCGCGCCGTCGGCAGCTACAGCGCCGGCCGCATCGTCAATCCCCGCACCGCACGCAGCCAGATGACGGGCGGCATCATCTGGGGCTGGGGCATGGCGGCAATGGAGCAGAGCAGGCACGAACCGGTGCTAGGGCGGTTCCTGTCGAAGAACCTTTCCGGGGTCGCCATTCCGGTCAACGCCGACATTCCCGGCGACATCATAATCCACTTCGTCGATGAGGTGGACGAGCATGCCAGCCCGATCGGCGGCAAAGGCATCGGCGAACTCGGCGCCACCGGCGTTGCCGCTGCTGTTGCCAACGCCGTCTTCGACGCCACAGGCAAGCGGATCCGGGGGTTGCCGATCACGCCGGAAAAACTGCTGTAGAAGGATCGGCCCGCGGAAGCGTCTGCTCGACGAGGTTGACGTAATAGCGCATCACCGTCGGCACGATTTCGTCGTTGAAAACGTAGCGGTCGCCGTGCAGGCCTTCGCCCGGGCCGACCTCGCCGGCACCGATCCACGCATAACAGCCGCCGGCGTCGCGGATCATGAAAGCGAAATCCTCGCAGCCGAGACTGGGGCTGAACTCGGTCAAGACATTCTCCCGGCCGACGACGGAGGCGGCGGCCACGACGGCGCGGGCCGTCGCATCGGCCGTATTGATCAGCGGCGGATAGCCCTTCCTGTAGTCGAGCCTGGCCTTGAGCGAATGCGCGGCGGCAATACCTTGTGCGATCTCGCCGATCAGCCTCTCGCAATGGTCGGAAAGGCCGTGCTCGAAGAAGCGGCAGGTGCCTTGCAGCCAGACCTTGCCCGGCACGATGTTGCCGACATTGCCGCCATGGATCTGCGTAATGCTGACGACAAGCGCGCTCTGCGGGTCGACCGAGCGGCTGACGATGCGCTGGACGGCTTGCACGAAGGCGCCGGCGGCCAGGATCGGGTCGTCGCCGAGCTGCGGCATCGCGGCATGCGCGCCAAGACCCTCGAAGGTCAGTTCGAAATTATCGACGGCCGCCATTTGCGCACCAGCGCGGGCGGCGATCGTCCCCAACCTGAAGCCCGGCCAGTTGTGGACCGCATAGACCGCCTTGACCGGAAAGCGCTTGAACAGGCCGTCCTCGATCATGCGCATGCTGCCTCCCTCGTTTTCCTCGGCTGGCTGGAAGATGAAAGTGACGAGGCGCGCGACTCGCTAAGCAATTTGGCGGCGCCGAGCAGCATCGCGGTGTGGCCGTCATGGCCGCAGGCGTGCATTACTCCTTCTTTCCTGGAGGCATAGGCCAAGCCGGTTTTCTCCAGCACCGGAAGCGCGTCGAGCTCGGCGCGAAGGCCGATGGCGCGTGCGCCGCCACCGCTGCGCAGGACACCGACGACGCCGGTGCCGCCGATCCCCTCATGCACCTCGTCGACGCCGAAAGAGCGCAGTTTCTCTGCAACGAAACGGGCCGTTTCGTATTCATTGAATGCGAGCTCCGGATTGGCATGGAGATGGTGCCGCCAGCCTATAACCTCTGGTGTCAGCGCGGCGACGGGGTCATTATGCAACATGGTGCCTCCTTTCCGCCGACAAAAAGCGGCTTGGTTTGCCAGCCATAGAAGGCCCGGCGAGAGGCGTCTTGAACCGGATTGACCATGGCAAGGACAAACGAAGCGGCAGAGACCGGGAAATACTGGCGCCATCCGTGCTTCCCCGACCTTGGCCTGTTCGAGGCGCGCTTCACCCGGCATCGCTATGACTTGCACACGCACCCGACCTATGTGATCGCCCTGATCACCTCTGGCTGCGAGCGCATTCGCATCGGCCGCAAAAGCGTTCTCGCTCCGGCAGGCACCATTGCCGTCGTCAATCCCGAGGAGTGGCATGACGGCGAACGCGGCGCGGACGAAGGCTGGGCCTACCGGACGTTTTATCCTTCGGTGCCGCTGATGACCGCGCTTGCCCGCGAACTCGGCCGGGACGGCGCTCCAATGTTTTCGCGCGCGACGATCGAAGACAGCAGTCTCGCCGCGGCATTGATGGCAGCACACCAGGGCTCGACATCCCCGGAAACAATGACGGCCGAGACGTCCCTGCTCGTGGCGCTGCGACGGCTGATCGTTCGGCATGGCGGCTCGAGCGGACAGGCCGAAGAGATCGAAAGCTCAGGATCGCAGCGGAGGTTTTCGCTCTGTCGCGACCTTATCGAAAGCGAACTTGGTTCGCAGCTCGACCTCAAGCGGCTTGCCGGCGTGGCAGGCGTGACCCGGTTCCAGGTCATCCGCGACTTCAACAAGGCGATCGGCCTGACGCCGGCGGCCTATATCCGGGACCGGCGATTGCGCCGGGCGAGCGCGCTGATCGAACAGGGATCTGGCCTCGCCGACGCCGCTATCGCAGCAGGTTTCGCGGACCAGAGCCATCTGTCCCGTACATTCCGGGCTATGCATGGCATGACGCCAGGCATGTTCAGAAGAGCGGGATAAGGCGCTCCCCAACAGACAAGCTTGCGCACCAATGCGTGCTGCGCGATGCTGACGCAGCCTGGGGGAATCATGCGAAAAATCTTGGCGCCGACGCTGCTGCTCGCGGCTGCACTGTTTGCAAACAACGCCCAGGCGCTGGATGCCGGCGGGACGCCGGTTGTCGTGACCCCGCTTGCCTCTCGCACCGAGACCGCGTCCGGCCAGCCGATCACGCTGCCGCAGAACAACGTCCAGGTCCTGGTCTCGGCCTATCAGATCGCGCCGGGCGCGACCTTGCCGGTCCACAAGCATCCGTTTCCGCGCTATGCCTATGTCGAGGCCGGCACGCTTCAGGTCACCAATGTCGAGACCGGCAAGAGCAACACCTATCAAACAGGTGATTTCATCATCGAGATGATCGGGCAATGGCATCAGGCGACCAATGTCGGCGCCGACCCGGTCAAGCTGCTGGTCATCGACCAGGTCGAAGAAGGCACCAAGAACACCGTGTTGCGCCAGTAGCTGCCAGGTCTGAGAACGGCGTCCGGGGCGGATCCAGCACAGCGCGTAACAGACGTCAGAACGCGAACCCCTCCGGCAAATTGTGATTCCAATAGCCTTCCTCGACCAGTTCACTTATGCGCCAGCCCTCGGACGTGCGTACGACGCGGTCTCGATACCAAAGCCCCTGGAAGAAGACCTGCCTTTTGCCTTCGCCGAGGTCTACCACCATCGGGCATGAACAATGCACGCGCGCGCTGGCCTCGTCCCCTCGGAGATCCAGAAGGATTGTCGAAATGGCGTGCTGCGAGATCAATATCTTGGAAAGGGCGCCTTTCATGTAAGCAACATGCTCATCCACACCGCTCCTGATTCCACCTGTTACAGTGTCGTCAAGCAAGGCATCGGGTGTGAATATTTTGCGATAGGCTTCCCAGTCGCGATCGTCCACCGCATAGCAATAGCGAACAAGCAGCTGTTCGATCTCAAGCCTATCGGAAACCTCCTGCAATGAAAGGGTCATGTCCTGTCTCCGCGGTTGGCGGCACTAATGCCGCATGCGCCAAGCCTGCCCCGACATTTCGATCAATATTCACGTTGCCGATGCTCCGAGCAACCTCGCCGCGCGATTGGGCCTGCGCAAACCCGAACACTCATTTGGCCTTCGCCTTTACCCGGTCGGCCGCAGCGGCCAGAACGGCGCGATCCCCCTCTTCGTACAAGCGGCGGATGGAGATTGCCTTGACGCGCCAACCTTCCGGCGTCCGCACCAGCCGGTGGAGGTAGCTGCCACCGACCGTCCAGAACCGCCCGCCGATCCAGTGGGTTGCGCGGACATGGCTGCGTGCGACCGCGTCATTGCCCGCGCCCTCGACGGTGATGTTGGTTATGAGGTGCTGGGTGGCGTCGAAGCCCGGCAGCAGCCCTTGCCACTGCGCGATCAACGCGTCGCGGCCGCTAGTCGTGACCTCGCCGCCGAAGAGGCTGGTGTAGTCGGTCGTGACACGGGCCGCGAGATAGGATCTGACCCGGTTCCATTCACGCAGATCGGCATAGAGGCCGATCCCGGCAATCGCCTCGGCGATTGCGATCCTGTCTTTGACCGTCAGCGCATCTCCCGGAGCGCTCGAGGCGGGCGCCGAGACGGCGGAAATCATCGCAGCGGAAACCGCCGAGGCCAGGACATGCCGGCGCGTGACGAGGCTCATTGTCCCGCCTCCCCCGCACTGCCCAGCGTCGCGCGGAAGTGCGCGGCGACGGTATCGCTTGCGGCCTTCACCGGCGCGGCACGATCGTAGAAATCGAACTGGGTGACGTTGTCGAGCCACAGCTCCCGCTTGGAACTGGTCAGCCGCGTGTAGAATTTGTGCGCCCCCTGCGGAATGGCAGCCGCCTCGCTGTGCACCATCAAAAAAGGCTGGTGCAGGCGCGGAGCAGCCTGGATGGCGTCGAACGTCAGCCAGCCGCGCCAGAACGCCGGATCGGCCTCGTTGCGCCAGGCCGGGATCATGCCGCGATCGGGCTCGGTGTAATAGGGCACCTTGAACATGACCGCGCGCTCGTCGGTCAGGCTCGCGGCCGGCAAGAACGCTTGCTTGCCGGTGCGGCGATACTCAGCCTCGGCCGCATCGCCCACGGCCTCAAGCCTGACGACGCCATGCCGGCCGCCATAGGCCTGCTCGACCACTTCGGCATCCTGCAACCAGGGCGCAACGAGGGCGACCGATTTGATCGCGGCGTTTTCGGCGGCGGCGGTGACCATATAGCCGGAGCTGGCGCAAATGCCGAGCCCGCCGATGCGGTCCTGATCGGCTTCGGGCCGGCGCGAGAGATAGGCGACCGCCGCTTCGATGTCGGCGATCTTGGCCCTAGGATCCTCGTACTGGCGGCGTAGGCCGCCGCTTTCGCCCCACCCACGAAAATCGAAGGTCAAGGCGACGAAGCCACGATCGGCCATCTCGCGGGCGTAGCGGGCCGGCATCTGTTCCTTCACCGTCATCCAGGCGCCGGTCACGACCAGCGCCGGCCGAGGTTTTGCCTCGTCCAGATCCTCCGGCAGATAGAGCTCGCCGACAAGCTGCTCACCATGCGAAGAGAATGTGACGCGCTCGACGCGCGGTGCGGCGACGGCATTGGAGGCGGCGAGCGCGGCGGTGGTTGCTACGGCAAGGGTCAGGGTTTTAAGCATCGCAAGTCTCCTTTGGCTTGGAGCGAGAAGCGCGGCGCGTTGCGAGAAAGACCGCCGTCTCAGCGCTGGCCGGCCAGTCGGCCGGGCAGCGGCTTCAGCGGGTAATGCGCCCAGTAGAAAGCGTCCGACTGGTACATGTCGGTCAAAAAATTCTGTGCCTCGGCGATCTTGCCGTCCTTGATGCGGAACATCAGCGCGTAGAACTGGTCGATCTCGGGACCTGAGCCGACATTCGACCAGCCGCGATGGACGTCGACAACGAGGTCGCCCTGCGCCTGGAAGAAGATCGGCTCGGCCTTGAACTTGCCGTCGGCCAGGCCGCGGAAGAAGGCGACCACCTCGTCCGGCCCGCGCTTGTCGCCGGCGAGCGGATGATGGCCGGGAATGCGCCACACGATGTTGGGCGCGAGGAAGGGCCGCACGGCCTCGGGATTACCGGTCGCGTAAGCTGCGTAATAGCCTTTGATGAGCTGGATATTGCGGTCTTCCAGTGGCCCGCTGTGCGCCGGGGCGGCAGACACCGCCAGAAGAGTGCCGGCGGCGAGTAAAGCAAGCCTGGTCATCGGTCCTGTCTCCTTGCCTGTTCGAGCCGTTCCCAACACCGAGGCCCGTTCGTCAGACCCAACATGACGCCTTTCGTTCGCCGGAAAAACCGGTAGAATTCGACAGGGCTATTTGGAAAATCCTTACAATGCGCCTCGACCAGTTCAGCGGCATCGTCGCCTTCGTCAAAGTCGCCGAGGCCAAAAGCTTCACCCGCGCCGCCGCCGAGCTCGGCGTCGCTCCGGCCTCGTTAAGCGAGGCGATCAAGGGGCTCGAGGAGCGCCTGGGGGTGCGGCTGCTCAACCGGACGACCCGCAGCGTTGGCTTGACCGAAGCTGGCGCTGAATACCTCGACCACGTGCGCCCGGCAGCCGAAGATATCTGGGCGGCTGGCGCGGCACTGCGCGAAGCTCGCGATCGTCCCGCCGGCACGCTGCGCCTCAGCCTGCCCTGGATCGCCGCGCCGCTGCTGATAGAGCCACTGATGCGGCCGTTCATGGATGCTTATCCCGAAGTGCGGCTTAGTCTGATTTTCGACGACAGCTTCGTCGACATCGCCGCCGAGGGCTTCGATGCCGGCCTGCGCATCGGCGAGCTTCTCGAGAGAGATATGATCGGCGCGCGCCTGGGCGGGCCCCTGCAGATGGTCGTGGTGGGCAGCCCCGATTATCTGGCGCGCAAAGGCACACCGAAGCGGCCGGCCGACCTCGCCGCCCATCGCTGCATCGCATTCGCCCTCACCCGCACGCGCGCGATTTCGCCCTGGGAGTTCACCGTGGATGGACGCGAAGTCGCATTCACGCCGGACGCATGTCTGGTCGTGAACACACTTCCGCTGTGCATTACCGCCGCCGCGCAAGGGCTGGGCCTCGCCTTCGCCGTCGAGGGCCTCGCCGCGCCGCTTCTCGCCTCAGGCGCGCTGGTCAAGGTGCTGGAGCCTTTCTGTCCCGCTTACGAGCCGCTCCACCTCTATTATCCGAGCCGCCGCCTGGTACCGCCGAAGCTGCGGGCCTTCATCGACTTCGTCCGCGCGAATTCGTACAAGCTGCGGATCTGAAGTGGCTTTTCGAGAACCCGGCCCCGTTCAGCCCCAGGCGCCGACCATCTGCCTGGTGGTTGCGTTGAGCCGGTTGAATGCGTTGATCAGGGCAATCTGGACGACCAGGGCGGCAAGCGCCTTTTCGTCATAGTGCCGGGCGGCCTTGTCCCAGACTGCATCCGGCACCGGATCCGGCCGATCGGCCAACCGGGTTGCCGCCTCGGTCAGTGCCAGCGCGGCGCGTTCGGCGTCGGTGAAGTAGGGTGTCTCCCGCCATGCGGACACGGCAAAGATGCGCTCGTCCTTCTCGCCGGCCTTCTTCAATTCGCGCGCATGCATATCGACGCAGAGGCTGCATCCGTTGATCTGGCTGGCGCGTAAATGGACGAGCTTGCGCGTCACATAGGACAGGTCGGCCGTCTCCGTCGACTTGTCCAGCGCGAGCAGTGCCTGCAAGGCGCCGGGAATGAGCATCACCGGGTTTCTCAACCGTGCTTGCATGGTGGTCTCCTTAGGCGTGTTTCTGCCGGCCGCACATTTAGCTTTCGGTCGGCTGTGCTGTTAATCAATCAATAACTCGCTGGCTATGAATCGACATATAGCTGAACGGTTATGGATGTGTCAAGCGGCAAAATTGGAGCACCGCCGGCCGCCCTGTCGCGTGTTGAGCCAACAGTTCCGGCTTTCATCGCACCATGCCCGATGCTACCGCTGGGCAGCTGAAATCATCGACGGATCGCCTATGATCGAGACCGAACGCCCTCGCCTGCCGCTGATCGAGATCTGCGTCGAAGGCATAGACGGCCTGCTGGCCGCGCAAGCCGCCGGCGCCGACCGTGTTGAGCTCTGTGCCAGCCTGATCGAGGGCGGCATCACACCGAGCTTCGGCACGGTGCGCACGGCGCTCGAGCTGGCGACGATCCCCTTCCACGTCATCGTGCGGCCGCGCGGCGGCGATTTTCTCTATGGCGAAGCCGAATATCGTTCGATGCTCGCCGATGTCGGCGCGCTTGCCGAGCTCGGCGTCGCCGGTGTCGTCGTCGGTTGCCTCACTGCCGACGGCACCATCGACGAACAGCGCATGAGCGAATTGGTTAAGGCGGCGGGAAACTTGAACGTCACCTGCCACCGCGCCTTCGACATGACCCGCAACCCGACAGAGGCGCTGGAGACGCTGATCCGCTGCAAGGTCGGCCGCGTGCTGACCAGCGGCCAGCGCGACACGGCGCTCGAGGGCGCGGACCTGCTCGCCGATCTTGTCAGGCAGGCCGGCGACCGCATCATCATCCTCGGCTGCGGCGGGCTTGATCCCGAGAACATCGGCAAGGTGCGGGGGAAAACCGGGTTGAGCGAAATGCACTTCGCCGCGCTCAAGGACGTGCAGAGCGCTATGCGTTACCGCAACCCAAGGGTCGGCATGGGCGGCACCGACCTCGACCGCGAATACCGCAACACCGTGACCGACGAGGCGCTGGTGGCGGCGACCATCGCAGCCGCCCGGCTGTGATCCTGGAAGATCGAACAACATGATCGAAGTGCGTTTGCCGATCGAACGGGTTTCGCCGCGTGATGAGTCCGCAATCCTCGCGCTCAACAACGAGCATGCCGCCGAATTGTCGTGGCTCGAACCCGAGCGCCTGTCCTTCCTGCTCGCCGAAGCGTTTTACACGCGCCGCATCGGTACGCTCGAAGCCTTCATCATGACCTTCGACCAGGACGCCAGCTACGACAGCCCGAACTTCCTGTGGTTTCGCCAGCGTTACCCGCGGTTCGTCTATGTCGATCGCGTCGTGGTCGCCGCCGCAGCGCGCGGGCGCGGCCATGCCCGCCGGCTGTATGAGGATCTGTTCGAGCAGGCGTCACGCGCGGGCCAGGCGATCGTCACCTGCGAAGTCAATGCCGAGCCACCCAATCCGGCTTCGGACGCCTTCCATGCCGCACTCGGCTTTGCGGAAGTGGGCGACGCGGTAATCCACGGCGGCAGGAAACCCGTGCGGTATTATGCAAGACGGATCGCCGGCTGAACGGCGGGCGCCGTACGCCCTACCAATTGCGGTTCAGCCAGGAGCGGGCCGGCTTTTCGATGATGTAGTAGCTGCACAGCGCGCAAGCGAACGCCGCCGCAAGCATCAACCACGGCGAACTGCCTTTTATGTCGACGAATTGATAAAAGGGCTGCTGCCAAAGATAGAGCGAATACGACCACAGCCCCAGCATCGTCATCGGCAGGGACGATAGAAACCCGGTCAGATACCGGCTGCCGAAGTCGAGCGAATTGACGGCGAGTGCCAGCAGCGGCACCGCGACCAGATAGTGGATGGGGGTTGGCACGGCAGCCATGAAAAGGAGCACAGCCACTACTGAGGCCGCCAGGGCGACATGTGGCCCCTTGAACAGCGCCGGCAGCCTGTCGTCGGCCTTGAGCAGGCATATCACCGCCGACAGCAGGATCGAGGCGATGTGCACGTCGGTGCGCCAATAGGTGCCCTCGTAGGCTATTGCGAGCACCCAGTAGGAGATGGCGCCGTTTGCCATGGCCAGCACCGACAATACGCCGAGCAACATGATGACCCGGAATCGCCCCGAGACGACGACGCTGATCAGCGCCAGGATGATATAGGCGTGCTCTTCGACGCAGAGCGACCAGATATGGTCGAGCGCGCCGGCGCGGGTGACGAGAATTCCGGCATAGTTGTAGGTGAACGTCAGCGCCGTCAGCGCCGCCTTCCACTTGAAGGCGATGAATGTGCCGGACAAGGCAACCATCGCGGCGACGACAAAAATCAGCAGTGCCGGGTAGATGCGGGAGAACCGGCGCTTGAAGAATTTCTTCAGCGGATAGTATTCGACAAACAGGATCTCGGCCATCAGCCGGCCGCTGAGCACGAAGAAGAATTCGACGCCCAGGACGCCGAGATTGATGCCGGGAACGGGGAAGAAATGGCCGATCAGCACCAGCGCGATCGACAGGCCGCGCCAGCCGTCGAGATAGGCAAGCCTGGTTCTTGCCGAGCTATCGGCCACAGGCCTGGACACGACAAGACGCGTCGCGGAGATGTCCGTCATGCCGGTCCCTTCATTGAACCTGCGAAAGGCGGGCGGAAGGCCGCATTCCTCCAGCTATATTGCAGCGCACCAGAGCTTTGTGCAAGTGCGAGATAACGACACGCCCGAAGTACAGGACGGACCGAAAAGGGGCTCTCACGTCCGTTACTCGAAACCAACGGTCGACAGTCTCAGGCGTTGGCGGCAGGCGCTGCGCGCCATGGCCAGCCTAACGGCAAATGGTACATCTCCATCTTGGCCGGCAGAGCAAAATGTACCGGCGATTTCCGCGGCACCGTGCGGCAGGCCTGCTCTTCCGCCATCCAATGCCTTGCCCGTTTGCCCAAATCGGCCGAATGTGCCGCGGACAGATCCACTGAACAGAGACAGTGCATGACCGGCTTCGTCCTTCCCCTGCCCGCAACCTCGTCGGTGGCCGTGGCCGGCTCGCCGGAGCGTTTTGCGGTGCGCCGGATCTTCTGCGTCGGCCGCAACTACGCCGCTCATGCCCGCGAGCTCGGCAATGACGAGCGCGACCCACCCTTCTTCTTCACCAAGCCAGGCGACGCAGTGGTCGATGCGGCGGTCGGTTCGGGCACGATTATCCCCTACCCGCCGCTGACCCAAAACCTGCATCACGAAATCGAGCTGGTCGTCGCGATCGGCGGAGCCGGCTTCCGCATCCGGCGCGAGCGCGCGCTGGACCATGTCTGGGGCTACGGCGTCGGCGTCGACCTGACTCGCCGCGACCTTCAGGACGAGGCAAAAAAGGCGGCAAGGCCGTGGGACTGGTCGAAAGCCTTCGACCGTTCAGCGCCCTGCGGCCCGCTGGTTCCGGCGCAAAAATCCGGTCATCCCGACAAGGGCCGCATCTGGCTCGCGGTCGACGGCGAGATCAGGCAGGACGGCGACCTCGCCGAACTGATCTGGCCGGTTCCCGACATCGTCTCGATTTGCAGCGAGGCGCTAGAGCTTAAGCCCGGCGACCTGATCTTCACCGGAACACCGGCTGGCGTCGGCGCCGTCGGGCCGGGCGAAAAGATCACCGGTGGCGTCGACGGCATCGGCGAAATCGAACTGACCATCGGCCAACCGATCCGATGAGCGACATCGTCCTCCATAACTACTACCGCTCCTCGACCTCTTACCGGGTGCGGATCGCGCTGGAGATGAAGGGCCTGTCCTACGACTACGTGCCGCATCATTTGCGCCACGGCGAGCATCTCGAACCCGCCTACCTCGCGGTCAATCCGCAAGGGCTGGTGCCGGCACTGGTCCTAGACGACGGCAGGCTACTGACGCAATCGCTGGCGATCATCGAATATCTCGACGAGACCACGCCTGAGCCACCGCTGCTGCCCACGGATGCGCCTGGCCGCGCCCGCGTCAGGATGCTGGCGCAGATGATCGCCTGCGACATCCATCCGGTGAACAATCTGCGCGTGCTGACCTCGCTGCGCACACTGTTCGGCGCCGGCGACCAGGATGTCGTCAACTGGTTCCGGCACTGGGTCAACGAAGGCTTCCAGCCGCTTGAAAAGATTCTGGCTTCCTCGCCCGAGACCAAGACATTCTGCCATGGCGACACGCCGGGGCTGGCCGACATCTGCCTGGTCGCACAGGTCACCAGCAATGCCCGCTTCGGCGTCGACATGACGCCCTACCCGACGATCTCGCGCATCAATGCCGCCTGCACGGCGCTGCCGGCGTTCCAGAAGGCCGCGCCTGAGAACCAGATCGATGCCGAATAGACCGCAAATCGCAGAAGTCATGAGGAACAGCCGATGAAAGCCGTCGTCTTCGAAAAATTCGGCGAGGCGCCGACGATCCAGACCGTGCCGGATCCGACGCCGGCGCCGGAAGGCGTCGTCATCAAGGTTGAGGCCACCGGCCTCTGCCGCAGCGACTGGCATGGCTGGATGGGGCACGACGACGGTATCCGCCTGCCGCATGTGCCTGGCCACGAGCTTGCCGGCGTCGTGGCCGCGGTGGGCAACCAGGTGACCCGCTGGAAGGGCGGCGAGCGCGTCACTGTGCCGTTTGCCGTCGGCTGCGGCCGCTGCTTCGAATGCACGTCGGGCAACCACCAGGTCTGCGAACATCAGTTCCAGCCCGGCTTCAGCGCCTGGGGTTCGTTCGCCGAATATGTCGCCATCGACCATGCCGACACCAATCTCGTACGCTTCCCCGACGAGATGGAATTCGCCACCGCCGCTAGCCTCGGCTGCCGCTTCGTCACCTCGTTCCGCGCCATCGTCGATCAGGGCCGGGTGACGCCCGGCGAATGGGTTGCCGTGCATGGCTGCGGCGGCGTCGGCCTGTCGGCGATCATGATCGCCAGCGCCATGGGCGCCAATGTCGTCGCCATCGACCTCACGGACGAGAAGCTGGACTTTGCCAAAAAGATCGGCGCGGTGGCGACGATCAACGCGGCAAAGACGCCGAACGTGGTCAAGGCGGTCAAGCAGATCACCAATGGCGGCGCGCATATGTCGATGGACGCGCTCGGCCACCCCACAACCTCTTTCAACTCGATCGCGAACCTGCGCCGTCGCGGCCGCCACGTGCAGGTCGGCCTGATGCTCGGCGACCATGCCAGGCCGCAGATACCGATGGACAAGGTGATCGCATTCGAGCTCGAAATCCGCGGCAGCCACGGCATGCAGGCGTTTCGCTACCAGGCGATGATGGAGATGATCCGTACCGGCAAGCTGAAACCCGAACTGCTGGTCGGCAAGAAGATCAGCCTCGAAGAGGCGCCGGCCGCATTGATGGCGATGGGCGGCTTCGAAGGCATAGGCATCGGCGTGGTGACCAGATTCTAGATCACGCCCTGAGTTTGGATCAGCGAAACGACGCGCAGACCTCCCGCACGCAGGCTCGCAGCCAGCGTTGTGCCGGATCGGCATCAAGTCGCGGATGCCACAGCATCGAAATGGTAACCTCCTCGATATCGACCGGCAACGGGAAGCTGTACATGCCCGTGCGCGCGCCCAGCGTGTGCCGTTCGGGGACGCTGGCGATCAGATCGGAGGCGCGCGCCATGGCGAGCGTGGCCGAGAAGCTGGAAACCATGCACACGATCGTCCGCTGGAGACCGAGCAGTTTCAAGGCCTCGTCCATCGGGCCCTTTTCGCGGCCACGCCGCGAAACGCTGATGTGGCGGCCGGCCGCATAGCGTTCCGGCGTCATTGGGCCCTCGCCCAGGCTGTGACCCGTTCGCACCGCACCGATGAAGCGGTCGCGAAACAGCGCCTGAATGCGCATTTCAGGGTTCGTTTCACTGGCAACCCCGATTTCGAGGTCAACCGCCGCGTCACGCAACGACATGTCGTTCTTGTCGGATTTCGGCGCAAAACGCAGCCGCACGCCAGGTGCATCCGCTTCGACACGGGTCAGAAGACGCGGTGCGAACTCCTCGACGAAACTTTCGTTGGCGCGCAGCGTGAAGACCTTGTCGAGAGCAGGGAGGTCGAGGAGCTTGGCCGGGCGCAGCAGCGCTTCCGCATCCTGAACGACGCGGCCTACCTGTTGCTGCAATTCGAGCGCGCGCGGCGTCGCAACCAGGCCACGGCCGGCCCGGACCAACAATGGGTCGCCTGTCGCCTGGCGCAACCGCGCCAACGTCCGGCTCATCGCCGAGGGACTGAGGCGCAGCCGCCCGGCCGCGCGCGCCACACTGCCCTCGCTCAGCAGCACATCGAGGGCGACAAGCAGATTGAGATCGGGTGACGACATGGAAGGACCGTAGCACAGCTCGGCCGCGATGTGGCGTTTCATGCACGAATAAGATGCAAATACTGCGCCTTACGCCACATCATGCGAGGGAATAGCGTCCGACAGCTCCGATTGGGGGCTGCCGGCAAAGGAGTTCACCTTGGCATCGACCGCTGAAAAGACCTGGGACGAAGTTGCCCCGGTGAGCGCACGCTCGACCCGATGGGCATTGGCAAGCCTGTCGCTTTCAACGCTGCTGTCGTCGCTCGCCACCAGCATCGCCAGCGTCGGGCTGCCATCGCTGATGCAGGCATTCGGCGCATCGTTCCAGCTCGTGCAATGGGTCGTCCTGGCCTATCTGCTCGCCATTACTACCTTGATCGTCAGCGTCGGGCGGCTCGCCGACTTATTCGGCCGCCGACCGCTGTTGCTCGGCGGCATTGCCCTGTTCACGTTCGCATCGGTGCTTTGCGGGCTCGCGCCGACGCTCTGGCTGCTGATTGCCGCTCGGGCGGCACAGGGGCTCGGCGCGGCCATTATGATGGCTCTGACGCTGGCCTTTGTCGCCGACACGGTTCCCCGGGATAAAACCGGCAGCGCCATGGGCCTGCTCGGCGCCATGTCGGCGATCGGCACCACGCTTGGCCCCTCCCTTGGCGGACAGTTGATCGCCGGCCTCGGCTGGCGCGCGATCTTCCTCATCAATCTGCCATTGGGGATGCTGGCCTTTGCGCTTGCCTGGCGCTTCCTGCCGGCCGGAAAAAAGACGCCAGGTCGGCGCGGTTTCGACGGGATCGGCACGGCTTTGCTCGCGCTGACGCTAGCCGCCTATGCGCTCGCCATGACCCTTGGGCGTGGCAGTTTTGGTTCTCTCAATGTCGGCTTGCTGATTGCCGCAACCGTGGCTGGCCTGCTGTTTGTCATTGCGCAGACAAGGGTCCAGAACCCTTTGATTCAACCTGCGAGGTTCCGCGACCAGGCGTTGAACGCAAGCCTCGCCATGAACCTGATCGTCGCCACGGTGATGATGGCGACGCTGGTGGTCGCACCATTCTATCTGTCGCGCGCGCTTGGGCTAGACGCGGCCATGGTCGGGCTGGTTCTGTCGACCGGCCCTCTGATTACCGCATTGGCGGCGCTGCCGGCCGGACGCCTGGTCGATCGTTTCGGGGCGAACCGGATGATGATCGTCGGCCTGTTCGATCTCGCTATTGGCACCTTTGCTCTGTCGCGGGCGGAATTCGGTATTGCCGGCTATGTCTTGCCAATCATCATCGTCTGCACCGGCTACAGCCTGTTTCAGACCTCCAACAATTCGGCCGTGATGACGGGCGTCGCATCCGACCAGCGTGGCGTCGTCTCCGGCCTGCTCAATCTGTCGCGCAATCTCGGCCTGATCACCGGTGCGTCGGTGATGGGCGCGGTGTTCGCCTTCGCATCGGCTGGGGAAGGCACTGGCTTGGCAGTGTTGGCACCTGCGGCAGCGGCACGAGGGATGCAGGTCACTTTCCAGGTGGCGACGGGCCTGGTGCTGATGGCGCTGATCCTTGCGGTATTTTCAGCCCGCGCCACTGCCGGGCGAACTGATATCGTTGCCAAGCATCCTTGAGGATTCCACCCGGTTCGCATGCAACTCCGGCAGCCGGCGCATCTATCTCGCATATCTCTTGGCACCGACGACGCAAAGCACGACGGCGGCGGTGACGACGATCATGGCGGGACTGACCTGCTCATGCAGCAGCGCTGCTGCCAGCCCAAGGCCGAAGAAGGGCTGCAGCAGTTGCAACTGCCCGACGGCGGCGATGCCGCCTTGCGCCAGGCCGCGATACCAGAACACGAAACCAATCAGCATGCTGAACAGCGAAACATAGGCCAGACCAATCCAGGCGCCCCTGCCGGCACTTTCGAGCGACGGCGGCAAAGTGATGAACGTCAGCGCCAGCATGAGGGGCAGCGACAGCACCAGCGCCCACGAAATCACCTGCCAACCGCCGAGTTTGCGCGACAGCGCCGCTCCTTCGGCATAGCCCAATCCACACACGATGATGGCGGCCAGCATCAAGATATCGCCGAGCGGCGAGACCGACAGGCCTTGCGTGACTGCAAAACCGGCGACAAGGGCGCTACCGAGGCACGAGAACAGCCAGAACGCCGGCTTCGGGCGATCGCCGCCTCGAACCACGCCGAAGATCGCGGTCGCCAACGGCAACAGGCCGACGAAAATGATGGAGTGAGCCGACGTGATGTGCTTGAGCGCCAGCGCCGTCAGCAGGGGAAAGCCGACCACGACGCCAAGCGCCACGATCGCCAGCGGGAACAGATCTCGCCGCTCCGGACGCTTCTGGCGAAAAACGAGCAGCAGCGCCAGGCCGAGGATGCCCGCCGAAGCCGCACGGGCGACCGTTACGAACACCGGATCGAAATCCATCACCGCCACGCGCGTCGCCGGAAGCGAACCGCTGAAGATCAGCACGCCTATGAACCCGTTGACCCAGCCACTCGCCGCCCAACCACTCGCCGCCCAACCACTCGCCGCCCAACTACTCGCCACCTTGTCCATCGATGCCCCGCTGATTTCGCCCTCTATCGGGCCGGGCGTCTGGCTCCGCCAGAGACAATCAGGTACAGTTTGACAAAACCGTCATGGTAGGGCGAGCAGTACGGATGGATGAGCAGACGACAACAGATGAGGGCAGCCGGACGCTTGTCGAAAGCGTCATGGCGACGATCAGGCACAGGATCGCCGCGCGCAGCCTCACACCGGGAATGCGGCTGCCTTCGATCCGGGCGTTCGCCAAGGCCATGCAGGTTTCCAAATCCACCGTGGTCGAAGCCTATGAGCGTCTTGCGGCGGAAGGCATGATCCGCTCGCGGCCGGGCTCGGGCTTCTATGCCGCCGGACCGCTGGCTCCGTTGTCGCTGGCCGAGATCGGCCCCAGGCTTGACCGTGCTGTCGACCCGCTCTGGGTCTCGCGCCAATCGCTGGAAGCCGGCGACGGCGTCCTGAAACCGGGTTGCGGCTGGTTGCCGGCGTCATGGATGCCCGAGGCCGGATTGCGTCGCGCGCTGCGGACGATGGCCCGCGCGGACGACGCAGCGCTGACCGATTACGGCACGCCGCTCGGCTTGCCGGCGCTACGCCATCTGCTGGCGCGGCGCATGGCCGAGCACGGTATCGAAGCCTCCCCGGACCAGATCATGCTGGCGGAATCGGGCACTCAGGCGATCGACCTGCTGTGCCGGTTCCTGCTCGAACCGGGTGACACGGTGTTGGTCGACGATCCCTGCTACTTCAACTTCCATGCCCTGTTGCGCGCCCATCGGGCCAAGGTGATCAGCGTCCCCTACACGCGCTCGGGTCCGGACATCGAACGGTTCGCGCAAGCGCTGAACGAGCACCGGCCGCGCCTCTACATCACCAATTCGGCGCTCCACAATCCGACCGGCGCGATATTGTCCCCGGTCGTTGCCCATCGGCTGCTGAAGCTCGCCGACCAGTCGGGGCTGACGATCATCGAGGACGATATCTTCGCCGATTTCGAACACACACCGGCGCCCAGGCTGGCTGCCTTCGACGGCCTCAGCCGGGTCATTCATATCGGAAGCTTTTCCAAGACGCTGTCGGCATCGGTGCGCTGCGGCTTCATCGCCGCTCCTCGCGACTGGATGGAAGGATTGACCGATCTCAAGATCGCCACGTCGTTTGGCAGCGGTCGGCTTGCATCCGAACTGGTACTGACGCTGCTGAAGGACGGCCTCTATCGCAAGCACGTCGATCTGCTGCGCGCGCGGCTCTCGCGCGCCATGGAAGAAACCGGCACCCGCCTCAGGGCGATCGGCATCGTGCCATGGATAGATCAGCCCGCCGGCATGTTTCTATGGTGCAGGCTGCCGGAGGGGATAGATGCCGCGGACGTCGCCCGCCATGCTCTGTCGGCCAATGTCGTGCTTGCGCCCGGCAATGCGTTCAGCCTGTCTCGTTCGGCCAGCCGTTACATGCGCTTCAACGTCGCCCAATCGGGAGACGACCGGGTTTTCAGGGCGCTTGAACAGGCGATGTCGCGTTGATTGCGCTGCCGCAAAACTGAGGCTGAACTCTCAGGCCCCTGCCCGCTTGCGGCGTGCATAAAGCATGACGAGCGTCTCGGCGGTCAGCGCCGGCCTCTGCTCGCCTTCGATCTCGACCGTATTGGCGGCCTTCATCAGATATTGCCCCGGACCTTTGTCTTCCATCGACAACAGCGTGGTGCGCAGCCTGATTCGCGAGCCGACCCTGACCGGCGCCACGAAGCGCACTTTGTCGAAACCGTAGTTGAACGCGGCCTGCGTGTTTTCAGGTACGATCCCCATCTCGAGCGCCAGCGCGCCGATGATCGACAGAGTCAGATAGCCATGCGCGATCGTGGTGCGGAACGGGCTTTGCCGCTTCGCCCGCTCGGGATCGACATGGATCCATTGATGATCGCCCGTGCATTCGGCAAACTGGTCGATGCGGTGCTGATCGACCAGCGTCCAGTCCGAAACGCCCAACTCCTGCCCGGCCATCGCCCTGAGTTGCTCGAAGGTCGGCGGCGTCCTCGGCCGTATCTGCGTCATTCCTGCTTTCCCGATCGCTTGCCTGTTCCGGACCACGACGGGCCGCCCCTGTCAATTCGCCAGTGCGATTCCAGCCCATAATCTTCGGCCGCGAACGCCGGTCTTCGCTGCCGGCAAGCGTGCTGCCGGGGAACAGCTTACCTCTTGTCGTCGCCGGCGCGGATCTCCTCCATCGCCTCCTTGATGCGGCTGCGCAGGATTTCAATTGATTCGGTGCCGGACGCCCTTGCCAGTTCGGCCATCTCGCCGGCATTCTTCAGCGCGGTCTCGAAGGATTTCCTGGCGAACGCCGCCTGCTTCTGCATCATTTCCTGCGGATTGCCGGGTGCTCTGTAGCTTTGTGCCATGTGGGTGATTTCGCGCAGCGTGTCCTGCAGCATCTCGCGTTGCCTTGACAACAGCGCCGACGCTCCGGCGGCGCTCGCCCGTGCCGACTTCTCCAGCGCTTCCAGGTTCCTGGCGTGGTGGGCGAGGATCGCCTCGACATCGACATTCGGCAGCTTCAGGTCGCGGCCGAATTTGCCGAACATGTCGATGAAGGACTCGGACTCCGGTCGTTTTGCCATGCTGGTTCTCTCCCTGTTGCCGCGAACGCCGCCACTGCACGGAAGATAGTGCAGCGAAGCTCAGCGGTCCATTCGGACTAGTCAGCCGACAAGAAACAGCCGTTCGGCAGTGTAGAGCACGAGGCCGGCAAGGCCACCGATGATCATGCCGTTGAAGCGGATATATTGCAGGTCCTTGCCGATGTTCATTTCGATAAGCCTTGTCAGTTGCGCGAGGTCCCAGCGCTTGACCTGGTCGGCGATGAACTTCGACACGCCGCTCTTCTGGCTTTCGACGAAGGAGGCCAGCGCCACGATGAACCCCTGGTTCATGTCGGCCCTGATCTGCGCGTCGTCGGCAAGATGGCGGCCGACCTCGACGAACATGGTGGCGAGATGGTCGCGGATCATCGAATTCGGCGCCTTGGCGTCCTGTTCGATGAACAGCCGCAGGCTGTCCCACATATCGCCGGCCAGCGCGCTGAGCTCCGGCCGGGCAAGGAAATCGCGCTTCAGCTTTTCGGCGCGCCTGGCATATTGTTTGGATGTCCTCAGCCGCTCGACGAAGGTTTCGACGAAAAGGTCGAATTCGGCTCGCATCGGGTGGTGCGGATCGGCCCGCACCTCATCGAGCAGCGAGCCGGCCGACGCAACGATCTTCTTCAACAGATAGGCGTCGGCGCGAAACAGGTTGAACAGCGACGGCAGTTCCTCGCGGATCTTCTCGCGTATCGTCGCCAGCGCCTGCTCGTCGCTCAGGAAGCGGCCGACCACCTTGGTGAACTCGTCGAACAGTTTCTGGTGGCGGCGATCGTCAGTCAGCGCCGACAGCAGCTCGGCGGCGAGCGGCGCCAGCGGCACCTTTTCGATCTGCTCCAGCACACGGCTGGTGACGAAGCCGCGCAGTCCGGATTGCTCGACCGCCGCCAGCGTCTGCGGCACCAGCCGGCCGACGAAGCGCGATAAATCGGCGGCGCGGTTCGGGTCGGCCAGCCAGTCCGCGACCAGCGCCGAAAAGTCGACCTCGGCGAGCTTTTCGCGCACCGGTTCCGGCGCCAGGAAATTCACCTCGATGAAGCGGCCGAGATTGTCGGCGATGCGATTCTGGTTTTCCGGGATGATGGCCGTATGCGGGATCGGCAGGCCAAGTGGCCGCCGAAACAGCGCCACCACCGCATACCAGTCGGCCAGCCCGCCGATCGTCGCCGCCGCGGCGAAAGCGGCGACGAAGCCCAGCCATGCATGCCGGCTCTCGAGCGATTTCGCCACCGCGAAGATCAGCACGCAAAACGCGAGTGCTGCGGCGGCGACGAACTTGGTGCGCCTGAGCGCCGAAAGCTTGGCGTCGGCATCGGCGTCGAACCGGACGGACGCGACGGATGCAAATGCCGGGGCTGGTCGTGACATGATGGGCCGCTCCTGATCGTGTATGCGAACTTATCTAGTGCCGCCTGCCCTAGAAAGCGCGCCGCTGGTTCCGGTGCGCGCAATCGTGCACGCAAACTTGACGCCGGAATTCATCTATTATGCAGCGCCAGTCTGGAATTGTTCCAAACTATAGGCCATATTGACGCCAACCACTGTTATGTGAGGACACAATGCGGCTTACCCGTCAGACCAACTACGCCATGCGCATTCTGATGTATTGCGCCGCCAACACCGAGCGGTTGAGCCGCATCCCCGAGATCGCCGCCGCCTATTCGGTATCGGAACTTTTCCTGTTCAAGATCCTGCAGCCGCTGGTCGAAAACGGCCTGATCGAAACGGTGCGCGGCAGGAATGGCGGCGTCAGGCTCGGCCGCGCGGCCGAATCAATCAGCCTGTTCGATGTCGTGCGGGTGACGGAGGAAAGCTTTGCCATGGCCGAGTGCTTCGAGAACGACGCCGCCGAATGTCCGCTGGTCGACAGCTGCGCGCTGAATTCGGCATTGCGCGAAGCGCTCAACGCCTTCTTCGCCGTGCTGTCGCGCTACACGATCGCCGATCTGGTGGCGGCGCGCCCGAATGTGCGGCACCTGCTCGGCATCGACATGCTGGTGCAAAGGGCGCCGGCCGCCTGATTTTTGGTCGCATCTCAATTGGTGAGGTCTGTTGAGATTCAGGTCAGGCCGAGCCGGAGTCGAAGACGGGCGCGAAGCGACCAAAATGGTGGGTTCCGAGAACCGGAACCGAGCGTACGTTTGGGTACGTGAGTACCGGCCTGCGCCGGCCATAGCCTTAACTGCCGCACCTCTCATGAATGCTTCGGCCGGCGAAGGCCGGAAGCGCAGGAAACCGCCATTTGCAGGCCGGCATCACCTGGATATCAACAGACCGACTGCGGCAATATGAACGGCATGTTTTTGGCCGGCAACACGCCGACCTTCAGCCGGCAATCGAAGACCTTTTCGATCAGCTCGTCGCTGAGCACCTGTTGCGGCGAACCTGTAGCGGCAAGCCTGCCGCGATGCATGACGAAAATCCGGTCGGCATACATCGCCGTCAAATTGAGGTCGTGCAGGATGGCGACCACGCCGCCGCCGCGTCTGGCGAAATCGCGGGCGATGTCCATGATGATCAGCTGGTGCTTGATATCGAGGCTGGACACCGGCTCGTCGAGGAACAGATAGCGCGGCTTGCCGTCGAGCACCGGCGCCCAGACCTGGCAGAGTACGCGGGCAAGCTGCACGCGCTGCTGTTCGCCGCCGGACAGCTCCTGGTAGAAGCGGCCGGCGAAACCGTCGAGGTCGACGCGAGCCAGCGCCCGTTCGGGCAGGCGCTGGTCCTCGCCGGACAGCGCGCCGGAGCGCCCGCCGACCAGGCCCAGCCTGACGATCTCGCGCACGGTGAACGGAAAGGACAGCGTCGTCGCCTGCGGCAGCACCGCGCGCACCGTCGCCGCCTCGACCGGCGTCATCGCCGATAGATTGCGGCCGTTGACGGTGGCCTCTCCCGAATAGCCAAGATCGCCGGACAGTGCTCTGAGGAAGGTCGTCTTGCCCGAACCGTTGGGGCCGACAATGGCCGCGACTTCGCCCGGCCGCGCCTCGAAATCGACGTTCGCGACGATGCGCTTGCCGCCAATCGCCACCGAGACATCGCGCGCTTTGATCATAGGCAAACTCTCACAAGTCGATGACGCCGCGCTTGCGCAGCAGGATCCACAGGAAGAACGGCGCACCGGCGACCGCGGTGACGATGCCGATCGGCAATTCGGCCGGCGCGACGATGGTGCGGGCGACGGCGTCGGCCAACAGCAGCAGCGCCGCACCAAGCAGCGCCGATGCCGGCAGCAGGTAACGGTTATCGGGGCCGATCAGCAGACGCAGCAGATGCGGCACGACGATGCCGACGAAACCGATGCCGCCGCTGACGGCGACCGACGCGCCGACCGCTGCCGAGACGCCGACACTCGCGGTGTATTTCAGCCGCTGCACCGCAATGCCGAGATGGCCGGCCGTG
>NZ_JAMYRK010000012.1:0-133687 GCF_040321335.1 Mesorhizobium sp. M0437 | reverse complement strand
TTTTTAACCCCCCAGCGGCCCCCCCCCACCTGTTATTGCCGGGGGGCCTTTCCCCCCACCGGCGCGCCCGCGAGACGGTGCCGAGGCTGGGCGAGCTCGCCGCGCGCGGCTGGATCACCGCCGACGCGCGCGATGCGCTCACCAGGCAATACTGGTTCCTGCGCCGCGTCGAACATGCCATCCAGATGGTTGCCGACCAGCAGACGCATATCCTGCCGGAGGACGAAGAGGGGCTGGAGCGCGTCGCCCGCATGCTGGGCTTTGCCGATGCGGCAGGCTTTGCCGAAACGTTCCGCGCGGCGCTGCACCAGGTCGAGCGCCACTATGCAGCGCTGTTCGAAACCGCGCCGGAGCTTTCGGCCGGCATCGGCAATCTGGTCTTTACCGGCGACGTCGACGATCCCGATACCTTGCAGACCTTGCAGCGGCTCGGCTTCCAGCGGCCGAGCGACATCTGCCGGGTTATCCGCGGCTGGCACTTCGGCCGCTACCGCGTCACCAGGTCGGCGGAAGCGCGCGAGCGGCTGACCGAACTGACGCCGGCGCTGCTGCAAGCCTTCGGCCAGACGCGGCGGGCGGACGAGGCAGTGATCCGCTTCGACGAATTCCTTGCCGGCCTGCCTGCCGGCATCCAGCTGTTTTCGCTGCTGCAGTCGAATCCGGCTTTGCTGAAGCTGATGGCGACTATCATGGGCGCGGCACCGCGGCTGGCCGCCATCATCACGCGCCGGCCGCATGTCTTCGATGGGCTGCTCGATCCGGCGCTGCTGAGCGAACTGCCAAACCGCGCCTATCTGTCGGCGCGCCTTGCCGCCTTCCTCGAAGGCGACAGAGCCTATGAAGACGTGCTCGACCGGCTGCGCATCTTTGCTTCGGAGCAAAAATTCCTGATCGGCGTCAGGCTGCTTGCCGGGTCGATCGACCCGTCGCGCGCCGGCCGCGCTTTTTCCGATCTCGCCGACCTGACCATCGAGGCGGCATTGCAGGCGGTGATGGCGGAATTCGCTTTGCGTCATGGCTATATTGCCGGCGGCCGGGTCGCGCTGCTCGGCATGGGCAAGCTCGGCAGCCGCGAACTGACGGCGGGCTCCGACGTCGACCTCATCCTGCTCTACGATCACGACGCCGATGCGGAGGAGTCCGACGGCGACAAGTCGCTTGCCCCGTCGCATTACTACAGCCGGCTGACACAGCGGCTGATCGCCGCCGTTTCCGCGCCGACCGCCGAGGGCGTGCTCTATGAGCTCGACCTTCGCCTGCGGCCGTCCGGCAACAAGGGGCCGGTGGCTACCCATGTCGACGCCTTCAAGAAATATCAGCGCCAGGACGCCTGGACATGGGAGCACATGGCGCTGGCGCGCGCCCGCACGATCGGCGGCGATGCCGAGCTCTGCCGCGAGATCGAAGGGGACGTTGCCGCAGTGCTCGCTCTGCCGCGCGATCCAGCCAAGGTGATGGCCGAGGCATCCGAGATGCGCGCCATGGTCGACAAGGAGAAGCCGCCGCGCGATCCCTGGGACATCAAGCTGATCCCGGGCGGCCTCATCGATCTCGAATTCATTGCCCAGGTTGCGCTGATCACCGGAAAGATCGAGGCAGGCCGCAGGGCCACCGGCACGGCTGAGGTCCTGTCGCGCCTGGCGCCGGATTTCGCCGACGCCCAGGTCAGGCAGGAACTGGTGGATGCCTATTCGCTCTATCTGGCGCTGACCCAGATGATACGGCTTTGCCTCACCGGCGCGTTTGAACGCGATGACGTTCCCCCAGGGCTTTCCGATCTGCTTCTTGCGGTCACCGACCTGCCGGATTTCGGGGTGCTTGAAGCGCACCTCAAGGAGACGTCGCAGAAGGTCAGAAAGGATTTCGACCTTCTGCTTCGTGCGAAACAACCGTGACGGCAACCAGCCGTACGGGCGAGAGCATCGGGCCCAAAATTGCGACCTGCTTTGGGAGGTTCCGATGTTCAATCAAAGAGATAGAGCGGGGGATTGAAGGTCCGCCGCTCTAGCATCGGGGGTGACGATGCAACAGGAGAAGACCATGAGAAAGACAACCAGACTTGCACTCGTTTTCGCAGCCCTGGCCGGCGCCGTCGGCACCGCTGCCTATGCAGACGAGCACTCCGTGGCCGGGCCGCGCGACGGCATGATGATGCGCCTCGGCAAGGTCATGAAGGACAATGACGGCACCATCACCTTCGACCAGTTCTCCGACGCCATGAACGCGCGGCTGAAGAAGATGGTCGCCGATAATGGCGGCAAGCTGACCGTGGCACAGCTCACCGACGCGCTGGAGAAAGCACGCTTCGAGCAGATGGCCAGGCGCATCATCGCCCGTTACGACACCAAGGGCGACGGCACGCTGACCGCCGACGACATCACCAGCCGCCAGAAGAAGGTCTTCGCCGTGCTCGACCGTGACAATGACGGCAAGATCGAGAAGAACGAACTGCCGAAGGGTCCCGGCGGTCACCGCCAATGGGACGGCGAGGGCAATGACGGCGCTGACGGAATGCAGTGAGAATTGACAACCGCTCCGGCGGCGCGAGCCGCCGGAGACTTATTTTGTCATTCAGGCAGCCGCCCTGACCGCCTGCGCGGCTTTCTTGATCGGGATGCGTACCGAGACGATCGTGCCGACGCTTTCGGTCGAGCGGATCTTCAACGCGCCACCCTGAAGCTCGGCCAGCGAGCGCGAGATGGCGAGGCCGAGGCCGGAGCCGGCATGGCTCTTGGAGAACTGGTTTTGCACCTGTTCGAATGGCCGCCCGAGCTTGCTCAGCGCCGCCTTCGGGATGCCGCAGCCATTGTCCTCGATCGTCAGGATCAGCGCGCTGGAAATGCTGCGGGCTCTGACCGAGATGTGGCCGCCTTGCCCGGTGAACTTCACCGCATTGGACAGAAGGTTGATGAGGATCTGCTTGATCGCCCTGCGGTCGGCGAACAGCGTCAGCGAATCGGCGATGCGGGTTTCGACGGTGATCGACTTTTCGGCCGCCTGCAGAGAAACGACGCGAACCGTCTCCCTGATGAGCGGGCAGAGATCGATTTCTTCCTGATCCAGGGCGAACTGGCCGGCCTCGATCTTCGACATGTCGAGGATGTCATTGATCACACCGAGAAGATATTTGCCGCTGCCGTTGATGTCGGTGGCATACTCTTCGTAGCGCGGCGAGCCCAGCGGCCCGAACAGCCGCCGCTCCATCAGTTCCGAGAAGCCGATGATCGCGTTGAGCGGGGTGCGCAACTCGTGCGACATGTTGGCCAGGAATTCGGATTTGGCCCGGTTTGCCGCTTCGGCGCGCTCGGTTTCCTTCATGTATTTGCGATTGAGTTCGACGAGCTCGCGCGCCCGTTCTTCTTCCGCGCGGCGGGCAAGGCTGAGGTCATGGATTGTCGCCATCAGCCGGCGCTCGCTGTCGACCAGCTTCTCCTGGTGCAGCTTGATCTGGGTGATGTCGGAGCCGACAGAGACGGTACCGCCGTCCCTTGTCCGCAACTCGTTCACCTGCAGCCAGCGGCCGTCGGCAAGCTGGCGCTCGAAGGTAACGCCTCCCTGCGGTCCGTTGGTGTTGGCAAGCCGCCGCTCCGAGGCGAAGGCCAGCATGCGTTCCTCCAGAACGGCGCGCGGAGCGCCCGGCATCACGTCGCGATCCAACAGGCCGTTGTCCTGCTGGTATTTGGAATTGCACATGATCAGGCGCTCGGACGAATCCCACAGCACGAAAGATTCGTTGATGTTTTCGATGGCCGTCCTCAGGCGCAGGTCCGCCGCTTCGGAGCGCAGCGCCAGATGCCGCTGCTCGGTGACGTCGACGGCGATGCCGATCAGCTGGATCTCCGGCGCTTCCGGGTCGATAACGTGTGCTCTTGCGCGCATCCAAACCCATTGCCCGTCGGCATGGCGCATCCGGAACACCTGGTCGATATGGTCGATCTCGCGTGCGACGATCCTGTTGGCGAGTTCGAACAAATCGCCGTCCTCGGGATGAATGATTTCATCGACTTCGCCGAACGACAGCATCGTGTCACAAGGCTCGTAGCCCAGCATGTCGTACATCGAGCGCGACCAGTACATCTTGCCGCGCACCATGTCCCAATCCCACAGGCCGCAGCGGCCGCGCACCAGCGCCATGTCGATGCGCTGGTGGGCTTCGAGATAGATGCGATCGGCGGCCTGGGCGCGCGCCGCCTGGCCGAAATAGGCGTAGAGGATGATGATCAGCACACCGGCCGTCAGCACGAACAGCGTGACGTTGAGTGAGACCGTCTTGCGCCAGGCGTCAAAAACTGCCTCCCGCGGCACGAACGCTGCCGCGGCACCCTTTCGGCCGTTCGCCAGGCTCACTGCCGCGTACCAGTCCTGTCCGCCGATGCTGACCTCCATCACCCCGGCGCGGTCGCCGAACATGAACAGCGGCTGCCCGCCCTGTACGACGCCATCGAGCGACCGGCCCTCCCAGTGCATCGACTGCGGCGATACGGCAATGATCTTGAAGGCGCTATCGGTGATCGCCAGTACGTGGCTTCGGCCCATCGCGCCCTGACGACCGGTGCTCTCTAGCAGGTCCTGGATCGCGCCGGGCGTGGAACCCATGGTCGCATCGGCAGCGATCGAACTGGCCAGTTGGCCGGCGGCCAGCGCAAGGATCGCCTTGGCGTCGCGCTCGATCTCGTCGCGCTCGTTCATCAGTGACAGAAAGCGCAGTACTGCGATGATCAACAGAAACATGATAATGAGGGCCGGTATCGATCGCCGCAACAGCGGCTCGGCTGCGAGCAGCCGTCGGTAGGCAGGTTCGGCGATGAGCCGCGTATTGCCCGCGAGACCGTCGCTTCGCGCCTCGCGCCGCCCAAAAGCCGTCCCACCGGGCGCGCCCCACGCGTCCGCCTTCGCCATAAATGGCACTCCCCGATTTTCTGTCCCGCTTGACGATCCGGCAACGCCGCACTTCCGAATCGTCACTAAAGAATCAAAGGTGATTCGCCTTGTCCAGAGGCGCGGCGAAAAAAGATTAAAAATCGACTAAAATAATGGGGTTTTCGGGTGGTCTTCCCTTTTTCCCACAAGGGGAGAACGGGAGGTCGCTTACGCCAGGGTGCGCTCGACGATGTCTCGCAAATCGGCCGACAGCTTCTCGGTATTGGCGATCGAAAGCAACGCCTCCCTTGCCTTGGCCTGCCGCACCGGTTCAAGCGAGCGCCACGACCTGAGCGCCGTCGCCAGCCTGGCGGCCACCTGCGGGTTGCGTTTTTCGACCTGCAGCACCGTTTCGACGAAAAGCCGGTAGCCTTGGCCGTCGGCGCGATGGAAGCCGGTCTGGTTGGCGCGGGAAAACGTGCCGATGAGTGCCCGTACCCGGTTCGGGTTGGCCATCGAGAACGCAGGGTGGCCTGTCAAGGCGCGCACCGCGTCGACGGTTTGCGGGCCGGGCACGCTGGCCTGGATCTGGAACCATTTGTCCATGACCAGCGGATCGGTTGCATATTTCGCCTCGAAATCCGCCAGCGCCTTGGTCGCCTCCGGTGAGCCATGGTGACGGTGCGCAAGCACGGTCAACGCCGCGGCCCGGTCGGTCATGTTGGTCGCCGATTGGAAGCGCCCGGCAGCGAGTTCCGCACCTCCCGGCAGCAAGCACAGATAGTCCAGCAGGACATTGCGCAGCGCCCGCCGCCCGGCACTGGCCGCATCCGGGCTGAACGGACCAGTGTCGGCGAGCCGATCGTAAAGTTTGGAGAATATCTCGCTGTTGGTCTCGGCGATCGCAACCGCCAGCGCCTCGCGCGCCGCGAAAATGGCGTCGGGGTCAATGTTCTTGCCGATGTCGCGGGCGATATCGGCCTCGCCGGGCAGCGCCAGCGCCAGTGCCCGATAGGCGGGTTCGAGCGCTTCGTCGCCGCCTATTTTGCCGGCAAGCCCGGTCAGCCGGGCGCTGAACTCGGGTTGCTTGTGGTCCAGGATCTGGCGGAAGGCTGCAATCAGCGCATCGGTCAAAAGCGTGTTGAACGACTGCCAGCGCGAGAAGGCGTCGCTGTCGTGGCCAGCCAGAAAAAACTGGTCGTCGGGCCGCTGCTCGACCGAAAGCGTCACCGGCGCCGAAAAGCCGCGGTTGAGCGACATGGCTGGACGCTCGGCAATCCCGGAAAACCTGACGACATGGCGGCGTTTGCGGATATGGATGACACCGTCCTCGACGTTCGCCCCTTCGGCGCCGCTGTGGGCTATCGCCTCGCCACCGGCGCCAACCAGGCCAAAGGCAAGCGGAATGTGCATCAGCCGCTTGCGGCTTTCCGACGGCGTTGGCGGCACCGACTGCTCGATTTCGAGCGTGAATTCCCGCGCTGCCGGATTATACGCCGAACTGACGGTCAGGTTCGGCGTACCGGCCTGATGATACCACAGCGAAAACTGCGACAGGTCGCGACCCGAGACGTCTTCGAACACTTTGATGAAGTCTTCGATCGTCGCCGCCTGGCCGTCGTGACGTTCGAAGTAGAGGTCCATGCCGGCGCGGAACGTCTCGGCGCCGAGGATGGTATGGATCATGCGCACGACTTCCGAGCCTTTTTCGTAGACCGTCGCCGTGTAGAAATTGTTGATCTCGCGGTAGCGGCGAGGCCGGACCGGATGCGCCAGCGGCCCTTGGTCCTCGGGAAACTGATGGGCGCGCAGCGTACGAACCTCGGCGATGCGCTTGACGGCGCGCGAGCGCTGATCGGCGGAGAATTCGTGGTCGCGGAAAACCGTCAGGCCTTCCTTCAGGCAAAGCTGGAACCAGTCGCGGCAAGTGATTCTGTTACCTGTCCAATTGTGGAAATACTCATGGGCAATGATGGCCTCGATATTGGCGAAATCGGCGTCGGTCGCGGTTTCCTGGTCGGCCAGCACATATTTGTCGTTGAAGATGTTGAGACCCTTGTTCTCCATTGCGCCCATATTGAAGTCGGACACGGCGACGATGTTGAAGACATCGAGGTCGTATTCGCGGCCGAATGCCTCCTCGTCCCATTTCATCGACCGTTTCAAAGCGTCCATGGCGTAGCCGGCGAGCCTCTCCTTGCCCGGTTCGACATAGATTCCGAGCTCGACCCTGCGGCCAGACAGGGTGACAAAACTGTCCGAGATCTTGCCGAGGTCGCCCGCCACCAGCGCAAACAAATAGGACGGCTTGGGGAAGGGGTCGTGCCAGACCGCATAGTGCCAGCCGCCGGCAAGCTCGCCGCTGCCGGCCGGGTTGCCGTTGGACAAAAGCAGCGGCGCCTCATTGCGCTCAGCTTCGATACGCACCGTATAGACCGACAGGATGTCGGGACGGTCGAGGAAATAAGTGATGCGGCGAAAGCCTTCGGCCTCGCATTGCGTGCAATAGACGTCGCTCGAGCGATAGAGGCCCATCAGCGCTTCGTTCTGCGCCGGCGCCAACACGGTTTCAATTCTCAGCTGGAAGCGCCTTGTCGCAGGGGGGCTGATGATTGTCAGTTGATCGGGCGTGACGAGAAAATCCGCAGGGCTCGGCTCCTGGCCGTCGATGGCGATGCCGCGGAGCGTCAGCCCGTCGCCATCCAGCACCAGTGGCACCGACGCCGCAATCCCGTCGCGGCGTTCGACCGTCAGCACGGCGGTCACATGCGTTGCTTCAGGCGAAA
Organism: Mesorhizobium sp. M0437; assembly: GCF_040321335.1. Lineage (NCBI taxonomy): Bacteria > Pseudomonadati > Pseudomonadota > Alphaproteobacteria > Hyphomicrobiales > Phyllobacteriaceae > Mesorhizobium > Mesorhizobium sp. M0437. Next base: position 126,041 of record NZ_JAMYRK010000012.1, on the reverse strand, counting down.
GGCGGAAAGTCAGGCTGGTTTCCGGAATGAGATAATCACTGGGGCGATAGTCTTCGAGCTTGAAGACCTGGCCGGTATCTGTGCGCATTCCTTGATTTTTCCTGTCGATCCGGGTGCGGCGGGCGGGTCCGCTGGTCCAAATAATTTGAAGTCTGCGCTCTTTACACGAAACGCTCCCTCGACAAAACTGCAGCGACGTCTATTTCAGGCGATCATTTCCCAAGCATCATCGCGAGGCTTCCATGACCGTCGTCACGCCGAAATTCGGAACGAGCGCCTCTGTGTTGCGTCGCGAGGATGTGGCCTTCATCAAGGGCGCGCGGGAGGCGGGTACGATCGGGTCGACGCCTGCCGCGCTCAATGCGGTGACCGACGCGCACTACCGCACCTACGGCATCAGGCATATCGACATGCCGGCAACGCCGGCGTGCATCTGGGCGGCGATCGAGGAAGCAAGAGGGGCGTGACAGCCAGACCGGATTTGCCAGTGCTTGCAGTTGGCGACCTTGCCGGCGAGCACAGCACGCTGACCGGAATCTTGCTCAAGATCGTATCGGTGGCGGTCTTCGTCGGCATGTCGTCCTGCATCAAGGCGGCAGGCACCGTCCCGGCGGGCCAGATCGTCTTCTTCCGCTCCTTCTTTGCCATTTTTCCGATCATCGCCTTCCTCGCCTTCCAGGGAAAACTCGGAACCGCCTTTTCGACAAAGCGCCCGCTCAACCACATTGCGCGCGGCGTCGTCGGTGTCTGTGCCATGGGGCTCGGCTTCTTCGCGCTGACGCGGCTGCCGCTGCCGGAGGCGATCACACTGAACTACGCGCAGCCGCTGCTGGTCGTGGTGTTCAGTTCGATCTTCCTCGGCGAAGCCATCCGCATCTATCGCTGGAGTGCGGTTGCCGTCGGCCTGGTCGGGGTGCTGATCATCTCGTGGCCGGAACTGACGCTGCTCAGTTCGGGCGCTGCCCTTGGCGATCAGGAGGTGCTTGGCGTCATCGCCGCCCTGATAGCCGCGGCGATCTCGGCCATCGCCATGCTCCTGGTTCGCAACCTCGTCCAGAGCGAGCGGACGGCGACCATCGTGCTGTGGTTTTCGGTAACCGCGAGCGTCATGGCGCTGCTTTCGCTGCCATTCGGCTGGCAGGCGCTGACGCCAGCACAGGCGGGGCTTCTGATTGCCGCGGGTTTTTGCGGCGGGCTTGGCCAGATTCTGATGACCTCGGCCTATCGCCATGCCGAGGCTTCCGTCGTAGCACCTTTCGAATACACTTCGATGATCCTCGGCGTCGTCGTCGGCTATCTGGTCTTTGGCGATATCGCCACGATCAACATGCTGGTCGGCGGCATGATCGTGGTTGCGGCGGGGATTTTCATCATCTGGCGCGAGCGCCAGCTGGGTCTCGAACGCACCCGCACCCGCAAGGCCGTCGCGCCGGAAGGGTGATCAGCCCGCTGCGTCGGTCCGCTCTTTCGCCAGCCGCATCAGCACCGCCCGCGTCTGCTCGTCGGCGGGGAAAAAAGATTCGATCGCCAGCTCCGCCAGCGTCACGTCGAGCGGCGTGCCGAACACGGTGATGGTGCTGATGAACGACAGCACCGCGTCGCCATGGGCAAGCTTGAGCGGATGGACAATCGCGTTCGGTTCGACCGGCGCCGGCCGGCTGCTTTTAAGGCCGGACGGATAGGCCCGAAGCTCGCGCTCGAGCTCGACCAGAACCGGATCGGCGGCAGCGTCGTTCTGCCGCTTCAGCCGCTCCAGAAGATGCGTCCGCCATTCCGCAAGGTTGACGATGCGCGGCGCGATGCCGCCGGGATGCAGGCTGAGGCGCAAAACGTTGACCGGCGGCTCCAGCAGGGAGGCGTCGGCGACATTGGCGAGGAACGGGCCGATGGCGGCGTTCGCCGACACCAGGTTCCAATGCCGGTCGACGGCAAGCGCCGGGAACGGCTCGTGCGCCTTGAGCACGGTCTCGACCGCCGCCATCGCCGGTGCCATCGAGGCATCGTCAAGTGGTCGTTCGCTGAAGCTCGGGGCAAAGCCGGCGGCCAGCAGCAGCTGGTTGCGCTGCCTGAGCGGGATCGAAAGCTGCTCCGCCAGATGCAGCACCATGTCACGCGAGGGTGCGGCGCGGCCGCTTTCAACGAAACTCAGATGCCGCTGCGAGATCTCGGCCTCCATGGCGAGGTCGAGCTGGCTCATGCGCCGGCGTGTACGCCATTCGCGAATGAGACTGCCGGCGGAAATCTGGGCTGCTGTCATAACGAGATGACTAGGCCGGCAGTGGGCGCATTTCAATTACCTGCGAGATCATGATGCCGCCCTTCCTTCCTCGCAAGGGGAGGACGGAAGACGCGTTCTGCACCGTTACCCAAGTGCCCGCAACTTCGCCTTCACTTCGAGGAAATCCCGCCACGCCAGCTTCTTGTGCGCAGGCGTTCTCAACAAATAGGCCGGATGCAGGGTCGGCATGGCGGGAATGGCGACGCCAGACGGGGTCGTGTGGACGCGCCAGTTGCCGCGCAGCCGCAATATGCCTTCGGAGGTGTTGAGCAGGGTCTTTGCCGACGGGCCGCCGAGATTGACCAGCACCTTCGGATTGACCAGTTCGATCTGCCGCTCGATGAACGGCCGGCAGATCTCGGTCTCGTGCGGCGTCGGCGTGCGGTTGCCCGGCGGCCGCCAGGGAATCACGTTGGCGATGTAGGCAGATGTCCGGTCAAGACCGATCGCGGCCAGCATGCGGTCGAGCAGCCGGCCCGAGCGGCCGACGAACGGCAAGCCCTCTATGTCCTCGTCGCGGCCCGGCGCTTCGCCGACCAGCATCACCGCGGCAGTCGGATTGCCGTCGGCGAACACCAGGTTCTTGGCGGTGAATTTAAGATTGCAGCCGTCGAATGCCGCCATGTGCTGGCGAAGCTCGTCGAGGTTTGCCGCCGATCTCGCCAGTTGCCGCGCCAATGCCGCCTGCGCCTCGTCGGGCACCGTTGACATGGCCGGGGACGTTCGCACTGCCGGTGCCGTATTCGGTCTCTCGCCCATTTCGCCGCGCGACACGCTCGTCGAGCGATGAGGCGATGCATTTTCACCGGCCGGCAGAGCGGCCGCCGCAGGCACCCGCTCCGGCGGCCTGGCTTCTGCAAACCTGTTTACCGGCTGTTCTTCAAGTGCCTCGTCGACGCCGGCGCTGGCGTAGAAGGCCAGCAGCTCGGCGAGATCGGCTCGGCTAGTGTGGGGGGCGGCAGTCATGGTTTCACATTCGGCCGCGGAGCTTGAATTTGCAAGTTCAGCTCGACGGTATGCGCGGATCCTGCACCAGATAGAACGTCCAGCGCGGCGTGTAGTCGGTGATCAGGAAATAGAAGCTGGCGGTCTTCAGCGGGTCGATCTTGCCGTTCTTGAACAGCAGGCGGTCATACGGTTCGAAATTGCGGTCGAAATCGGCGTAGCTGCTCGACCAGATATTTTCGGGCGTTTTGTTGCGCTGGTCGAACGACAGGCCGTCGCCGAACACGCTCGGCTGGTCGAGGATCTCCTGGAGTTCGAACTGGAACTCGACCCAGGCTTGGCCGCTATTGTTGAGCACGTCGATGCGCATATACATCAGACCATTGGCGAAGTCTCCCGCCTTGCCGAACGGCTGGATCGGCCTTGTCGTGCGAATGGCCAGCGTTACCGGCGTCGCTGAATTCAGCTCTTCGGTGATGACCAGCGGATCCTCTTTCGTGCCGATGCCGGAAGCCCCGGTGATGCGGAAACCGCCGCGCTCGTCGGAAAAGGAATAGGCGCCGGTCGCCCAGACCAGTTGCTGCTCGGCACGGGCATCGAGGGCCGTCAGTGGCAGAAGCGCCAAGAGCGCCGCACGGCAAAACCGGCCGGGCGTGAAAAAAAGCGCGTCGATGAAAAGCCAGCCGGCCCGAATATGCGCATGGCGGGAAGTATGGCCGATAAGCAAGCCGTCGAACAATTAAAAACATCAGTGCGACATATCTGTGCAAACGGAATAGGATTGAAGATTGATGCTCGTCACCGCGAATCTGTGCGGCAGGACGCGACTTTTTGATGAAATCGGTATTGTCACGTCCGCGCCGGTTTCCCGTCGCTATTTGATGCGCTATGCAGCGCGTGAGCCAGCAAGATGCCGGGAATAGCGAGCCAGTGAGGGATCGATGAGCGATATCGAACGCGAAAGCATGGAATTCGACGTGGTCATCGTCGGCGCCGGCCCGGCCGGCCTCGCCGCCGCGATCCGTCTCAAGCAGGTCAATCCCGAGCTTTCCGTCGTCGTGCTGGAAAAGGGCGGCGAAGTCGGCGCGCACATCCTGTCCGGCGCCGTCGTCGATCCGATCGGCATCGACCGGCTGCTGCCCGGCTGGCGCGAAGAGGAGGGTCATCCCTTCAGGACACCGGTCACCGACGACCATTTCCTGGTTCTCGGCCCCGCCGGTTCGTTCCGTCTGCCCAATATCCTGATGCCGCCGCTGATGAACAATCACGGCAATTATATCGTCTCGCTCGGCAATGTCTGCCGCTGGCTGGCGACCAAGGCCGAGGCGCTGGGCGTCGAGATCTATCCGGGCTTTGCCGCGGTCGGCCTGCTCTACAACGAGGCCGGTGCGGTCACCGGCGTCGTCACCGGCGACATGGGCGTCGAGAAGGACGGCACGCACGGTCCGGGCTTTGCGCCGGGCATGGCGCTGATGGGCAAATATGTCTTGATCGGCGAGGGCGCGCGCGGCTCGCTGGCCAAGCAACTGATCGCCAAATACCACCTTTCCGACGGTCGTGAGCCCGGAAAATACGGCATCGGCCTCAAGGAACTCTGGCAGATCAAACCGGAAAACCACCGGCCGGGCCTTGTCCAGCATTCCTTCGGCTGGCCGCTCGATTTGAAGACCGGCGGCGGCTCCTTCCTCTACCATCTCGAGGACAACCAGGTGGCAGTCGGCTTCGTCGTTCACCTGAACTACAAGAATCCCTATCTGTCGCCCTTTGACGAGTTTCAGCGCTTCAAGACCCATCCGGCGATCCGCGGCACCTTCGAGGGTGCCAAGCGGCTGGGCTATGGTGCCCGCGCCATCACCGAAGGCGGCTGGCAATCGGTGCCGAAACTGTCCTTCCCTGGCGGTGCGCTGATCGGCTGCGCAGCCGGCTTCGTCAACGTGCCGCGCATCAAGGGCTCGCACAATGCCGTGCTCTCCGGAATGCTGGCGGCCGAGCATGTCTGTGATGCGATAGCCGCCGGCCGCACCAATGACGAGCTGGCCTCCTACGAGGCCGCCTGGCGCGCCACCGATATCGGCAAGGACCTGAAGAAAGTGCGCAACGTCAAGCCGCTATGGTCGCGCTTCGGCACCATTGTCGGCGTCGGCCTTGGCGGCCTCGACATGTGGCTGAACACGCTGTTCGGCTTCTCGCCCTTCGGCACGATGAAGCACGGCAGGGCCGACTATGCGACGCTGGAACCGGCCGCCGCGCACCAGAAGATCGCCTACCCGAAGCCGGACGGGGTGCTGACCTTCGACCGGCTGTCGTCGGTATTCCTGTCCAACACCAACCACGAGGAGAACGAGCCGGTGCATCTGCTCGTCGCCGACATGGACCTGCAGAAGCGCTCTGAGCATGACGTCTATGCGGGACCCTCGACGCGTTACTGCCCGGCCAGCGTCTACGAATGGGTCGACAAGGATGGCAATGCCGCCGCCGATCCTGCGGCCAAGGATGTGCGCTTCGTCATCAACGCGCAGAACTGCGTGCACTGCAAGACTTGCGATATCAAGGACCCGAACCAGAACATAAATTGGGTGCCGCCACAGGGCGGCGAGGGCCCGGTCTACCAGAACATGTAAGTCACAAGGTTTGCTCCGGACTAAACAAGATGAGGAGCAGCGCAACCGTAGGATTGTTGAATAAACCGCCTGCCTGTGTTTCCTTTCTGCGGCGACAGGGAGGAAGGAAAAATGCGCCTGGCAGTTCTGACGAGCGTTGTGGCGATCGGGGCATTGTGCGCCCCTGCAGCCTTGGCCGGCACTAAGGTGCTGGTCAAGACACGAACTTACAACATTGCCGGAACCACCGGCGCGGCCCTGATCGAGGCCATGGATCGCAGTGGGCCGAAGCACGGCTTCATGACCCACGCCATCGCGCAGACCGGCTACAGCGTCGATGATTGGACCTTCGACGCCCAACGGGAAAACGGCGTCTGCCGCCTGCGCCAGGCCAACGGGACGCTCAATCTCTTCTATACCTATCCCAAACTAGTCTCAGCCACGTCGCCTGCGCTGCAGAAGCGCTGGAAGCGGTTCTTCGCTGGCGTTCGCGCCCATGAAGAGACCCATGGCCGCATCGCCAGACAGATGATGCGGGCCACCGAAAAGTCGGTTCGAGGGCTGACAGTCGGTGATGACCCGCACTGTTTCGAGGCACGTCGCGAGGCAAAGCGCCGGATCAATTCCATCTATGCCGAATACGAGGCAAAGCAGATCGCCTTCGATGCGCACGAGCATCGCGACGGCGGCCCTGTCGAGCACCTCATCCGCGCTTTTGTGGGCCAGTAATAAGCCAGGTCGAGATTGGACTGCGGATTTTCAGCTTCGCGTCCCGCCAGGCAGCGCCGCAAGCGCGGTCGCCGTCTGGTGCTCGTCGAGCGGCTTTTGTTCATCCGACCGAAGCGAAAACTCCACCAGCACCGGCAGATGGTCTGAGCCGGTGTCCTCAAGGGTCGACGCCGAATGGATAACAATGGCGCCCTTGCTGAAGACCTGGTCGATCGGCAGTCCGGCGAAGCGCAGGAAATCCGGCAGCCTTCTGTAGAGCCAGGTCGGCCCGACCGACGGCATTACAGTCAGCTTGCCAAGCGATGCGACGCGCCGGACGGCGGCGCTCCATGGCGCTGCGTTGCAGTCGCCTGCCAGGATCGACGTCTCGCCAAGCGAGGCGATTTCGTCAGACAACCCTCCAATCTGCCGTGATTGGTTGTGCGGCCATGGCCAGGTGAGGTGGATGGCGGCGACATCGACGTCGGTTCCGCCGAAATCGACCGTGGCGATCGCCATCGCGCCGCGGCTGTCGCAGTGCGGCTCCGTGCCTATGCCAAACGGTCGTCTGGACAGCAGCGCAACGCCGAACACGCCATTGGGATATGGGCAGAGGATCCGGTAGGGATAGCCGCCGGATAGCAGCCCAAGCTTTGCCTTCCACGTTTCGGACACCTCGTCGAGGGTGATAACATCGGGCTGGGTCCGGCCGATCAGCGACAGCACCTTCTCAGGCGTTGGATTGTTGAACCTGAGGTTCATCTGCAGCAGGCGGTAGACTGGCTCGTCACCGAGTTTGGCTTCGTAGGCGGCCTGCACCTGCCATAGCCGCGAAAGCGGCAAGGCATTCTGCGTGGTGGCAAAGGAGGCTATCGCAAACAGCAATGCGACCGCGGCCTGCAGGCGAAACGAGGTGGCGAGCAGCGGCAGCGCGCAAAGCGCCATCAGCACCGAAAAATGGACGCGGAAATGAGCAAAGGAATCGAGGGCCGGATGCAGCGATCCGAAGAACCCGGCCACCAGCGCGGCCGAGAGTGCAAGCATTGCGACGAATGCCAGCGCAACCGTCATGTCCCGAACACGTGCCATCGCTTTGTCTATCGGCAGAAGTGCGGCTCAATCAAGATGACGAAATGTCCTGACCTGGACCGACACATGCGATTCGGCATTTACTGGAAGGCAGTTTCCGAAAAGCTCCTGAGTTTGCGCGAATGCAGTCGGTCCATCGGCATTTCAGCCAGCTTCTCCATCGCCCTGATGCCGATGGTCAGGTGCTGCGCTACTTGCCGCTTGTAGAACTCGGTCGCCATGCCCGGCAACTTCAATTCGCCATGCAGCGGCTTGTCGGATACGCAAAGCAGCGTGCCATAGGGCACCCGGAAGCGGAAGCCGTTGGCGGCGATCGTCGCCGATTCCATGTCGAGCGCGATCGCCCGCGACTGCGACAGCCGCTGGACCGGCCCGCGCTGGTCGCGCAGCTCCCAATTGCGGTTGTCGATAGTGGCGACGGTGCCAGTGCGCATGATGCGCTTGAGATCATATCCGGAAAGCCCGGTGACCTCGGCGACCGCTTCCTGCAGAGCCACCTGGATTTCGGCTAGCGGCGGGATCGGCACCCAGACCGGAAGATCGTCGTCGAGGACATGGTCTTCTCGTACATAGGCATGGGCCAGCACATAATCCCCGAGCGCCTGCGTGTTGCGCAGGCCGGCGCAATGGCCGAGCATCACCCAGGCATGCGGCCGGAGCACCGCAATATGGTCGGTGATCGTCTTGGCGTTGGAAGGCCCAACGCCGATATTGACCATGGTGATGCCGCCATGATTCGGCTTCTTCAGATGATAGGCCGGCATCTGCGGCAGGCGAGGCGGCGCAGCACCCTCACCGGGCGCGCCGTCCCCTGCTTTGGTCACGATGTTGCCCGGCTCGACGAACTCGACATATCCATCACCGCCATTGGCCATCAATTCGCGTGCACGGGCGACGAATTCGTCGATGTAGAATTGGTAGTTGGTGAACAGCACGAAGTTCTGGAAATGCTGGGGACTGGTCGCCGTATAATGCGACATCCGGTGCAGCGAATAGTCGATGCGTTGCGCGGTGAACGGCGCCAGCGGCCGTGCCTCGCCCAATGCCACTTCGAACGTGCCGTTGGCGATCTGGTCGTCGGTGCCGTCGAGATCCGGCACGTCGAACAGGTCACGGATCGGCCGTTTGATGCGCTCGGCAGCAGTCCCGTCGACATGCGTGCCTTCGAGGAAGGCGAAATGCAGCGGGATGGGAGTGGTCGATTCCGAAACCGTGACGGGAACGCCGTGGTTGCGCATGATCAGCCGAAGCTGTTCGGTGAGGTAGCTTTCGAAAAGAGCAGGCTGGGTGACGGTGGTTGAGAAATGCCCCGGCGTCGGCATGTGGCCATAGGCCTGCCGCGAGTCGATTTGCGTGAAGGAACTCGTGGTGACGCCGATCTCCGGATAGAAAGCCCGGTAGCGTTTGTTGTTGTCGCCGCCCGCGGCGAGCGCGGTAAATGAATCGCGCAGGAACTTGGTGTTGCGGTCGTAAAGCACCTGTAGGGCGGCGACCGCCTTCTTGGCGTCGTTGAAGCTCTGCCGGCCAAACGGCTCCGGCGTGACCACCGATTCAATGGCTTGGGGATAGATTCGCTTTTCCATGACCCAATATAGAGAGTTGGACGCGCGGTTGGGAGGGGGTAAGGCGGCCTCAATACGCGCTGTCGGCGTTTTTCGGTCTGCTAACCGCGCTGCAGGCTAACCAGCAGCACAAAGCCGAGGCCTGACTTCCTCAACGCAGGCGCCTCGATCGTCGAGCCGGCATTGGTGCGCATCGTCGGCACGGCCAGTACCGGTACCGAAAGAACAGTCAGGATGAGCGCCGCGCGCGGCAGCAGCCGAAGCGTCTTGAGGGTGTTGGCGGCGAGGCGGTTCATTGGCGTTTTGCTTTTCTCTAAAGGTTCAGCTCTTTGTCGTTTCAGTGGTGAAGATGGTTCAAGCAACCGAGTCGGCAGGAACTGGCGACGTCCCAGGAGCGGGACGGCCGGCCGGCTTCGGCGACAAGGACGGCGAACAACATGCCGAACAGACTCATCAGCAGGCAGACGATGGTGAAGCGGCGGGCAAGCATTGCGCGGTGTCTCCTTCAACACGCATGACAATGCCTTGCCCCGGCTGAACCGGCTCTGATCCCGGCGTTCATCTGCGGTTCAAAAATGGTTGATGATCTCTGAGAGGGTCCGCTGTGAGTGCAGCGACCCATGGCGACACCATGGCTGCGAGACCGATAACATGAAAACGGGGCCGACTGGCCCCGCTCACCCCGGCAGGAAGGGCACGATCAGAGCTTGTGCCAGGTCTGGCTCTTGCAGATCAGCCCGCCGAGCACGCAGCCGCTCATCTTGAGAGAACTGCCGGAAAGCGAAGCCTTGCCCGAATAGGTCTTGTCGGTTTCCGGGTCGGTTATCGTGCCGGCATATTTGTTGTCGCCGGCAACCTTCAGTGAACCGATGTTCTTGCCGGCAAATTTGCCGGATTTGAGCGTAATCGAAAATGCCCCGCCGCCACCCGAAATGGCGGCAGTCGATCCGGCTTGCGTTTTCCAATTGCCTTCGATCGGATCGGCCCATGCCGCGCCGGTCATCATTATTGCGGCCGCGAGGGCCAGGCTCACTTGTCGAAACATGTCTTTCCTCCCTCAGGTAAGTCCAATCGGGCTCCGTCCCGGGTGTCTGCCCCTTACGCAAACGTAAGCTAGTCCAGCTCCCGGAAAAACAAAAGCGGTGCCGCCACGGAAGGGTTGCGGGTTTTTGCCCGCTCCCGAACGGCCGCGCCGGCGAAAAATGAAACGGGCCGCACACGTCTTTGTCTTCTGTGGTTAGCGGAGTCTTGATCCGCGCCTCGCAAGTTTTCTTCAAATCTTGTGCAAACCGGCGCGATTGCTGGCTTTGTATCCTTAACGAATTTTCGTGTTTACCTCTTGTTTTAGCTTTGTTTTCCTCAAATTAAGCACGCCATTTAACGACGGATTCAAGCCTCCGGGGCATTCTCGAAAGCATCGAAAGAGCGGCCGCCCCCGACGGTAATCAAGGACACCGAGGGACATACGGAGACAGCTCTCGGGAGCCAGAACAGGGGATTTGAAATGGCACGTTTTGAAATGCTTGAAGCCGGCTTCGGCGCCATGGGGGCAACCGCCCAGGCCGATATTCTTTTCGAGTTGGGCATGATGTATGCGACTGGCCGCGATTGCGAGACCGACGTCGTCGCCGCCCACAAATGGTTCAACATCGCCGCGATCAAGGGTTCGGCCCGCGCCGCGGAACTGCGCTCCGAATTGTCTGCCGCCATGTCGAAGGTCGAGATCGCCAAGGCGCTGCGCGAAGCTCGCGAATGGATGACGATGCACTGAATTCGCCGGCATCGACCTCACAAGGGGTACTGACCTCACGACAGGGACGCTTCGGGTCAAGGCCGCGCAGAGGGCCGGGCCCGAAAAATCAAGGCCGCGCAAGACGGCCGGGCCAACAAGATCAAGAACACGGCGGACGAGCCGCGCCATAAACCGTACAAACAGGGAAGGCGAGCGGATCCTGGTGGGGATACCTCGGGAACTCGATGAGAAAAGCTGCGACCGGCCGGAACAAGGCTGGCGCGGCTTTGTCTTTGGAACAGCGCATTACAGGCCCAATCGAGCGCCGACGATGCGTCTAGACAGCTCCGGTGAAGGATGAAATTCTCCCGCCATTCTGGAAGAGGCGCGGCCGGGATGGTCGCGCGAGAGTGGAGGAGTTGTGTCACCATGAAGAAATTCAGTACTTTCAGCGCAGCCATATTTGGCCTGATGATGACCGCGCCGGTCGCCTTCGCCGATGACATCACCTTTTCGGTCGTCGGACCGATGACCGGTCAGCTTGCCAACATCGGCGATCAGTTTAAGCAAGGCGCGCAAGCCGCCGCCGACGCGATCAACGCGGCGGGCGGCGTCGACGGCCGCCAGATCAAGCTCGACATCGAGGATGACCAGTGCGATCCGAAGCAGGCGGTTTCGGTCGCCAACCGCATCATCGCCAACGGTGTCAAGTTCATCGATGGCCACGCCTGCTCGGGCTCCAGCATCCCGGCCTCCGCTGTCTACGCCGAAGCCGGTGCGCTGATGATGAGTCCGGCTTCCTCGAACCCGGTGTTGACCGATGCAGCGGCGAAAGCCGGCTGGCCGACGATCATGCGCCTCTACACGCGCGACGATGCGCAGGGCGCTTTCATCGGTCCCTGGATCGCCAAGAAATATGCCGGCAAGAAAGTCGTCATCCTGCACGACAAGAGCGCCTATGGGCAGGGCGTGGCCGATGCCGTGAAGGCAACGATGAACCAGAACGGTCTCAATGAAATCCTCTACGAGGGCATCAACGCTGGCGAGAAGGACTATTCCGCTCTTGTTACCAAGCTCAAGGAGCTGAAAGCCGACGTCGTCTATTTCGGCGGCTATCACCCCGAAGCCGGCCTGATCCTGCGCCAGTCGGCGGAGCAGAACCTCAAGTTCCAGTTGATCATGCCGGACTCGATCGCTTCGCCGGAATTCTGGCAGGTTGCCGGTCCGGCCGGCGAAGGCACCATGTTCGTCTTCCCATCGAATCCGCAGGCGAAGCCCGAAGCCAAGGAGGCCATCGCCAAGATCAAGGCCGGCGGCTTCGTGCCTGAGGGCTTCACGCTGTTTTCCTATGCGGTGATCCAGGCCTTCGCCGAAGGCATCAAACGCGCCGGCAGCGACGATCCGGCAAAAGTCGCCGAAGCGTTAAAGAACGGCCAGCCGATCAGCACGGTTGTCGGCTCGGTCACCTTCGACGAGAAGGGCGACCTCAAGAACGCGAGCTACGACATCAACCAGTGGCATGACGGCAAATACGCGCCGATCCAACCGTGATGGCCGCGGCGCCGCAAGACGCGCTGCTGTAATCGAACATGGCCGGGGGTCAAACCCGGCCACATTTTTTTTGGCGACGCCTTTGTCACGCGTTCGAGATCACTTCGTGGATAGGGAAACAGCAGTCAACTGAGGTTCCTCGACAAAGCGAACCAGCACGGTGCCGTCGGTTACCTGCGCGCCTTCGGCAGCAATCTCGGCGATAACCCCGTCATGGGGCGCGGCAATGGTGTGCTCCATCTTCATCGCCTCCAGGATCAGCAGCGGCTGGCCCTTGATCACGGACTCGCCTTTGCCTGCACGCACCAATTTGACCAGGCCGGGCATTGGAGCGCGCAGGCTGACGGAAGCGGCGGCGGCTTCGTCGGCTCGGGCCAGCGGATCCGGCACGGCAAAACCGTAGCCGATGGCGCCATCGAAGACCGTGACGTGGCCCGGCCAGCGGGCGAGGCGAGGCGCCGCGCGGAGATCCCGCGAATTGACGCTGTCATAGGGCGCATCCAGCGCCACCTCGAACCGCCCGTCCGGCCGCACCGACACGCGCGCGCCGATCTCCTGCTCGCCAAACTTCAGCAGGGTGCTCCGCGCTACAGCGTGGAAATGCGCATAGCCGGCCAGTGACGACCAGGGATCGTCCGAGGACGGCAAGTCGCGCGCACCGGACGCGGCAAGTGCCGCGGCGGCAATCGTCTCACCGCTCGGCGGCGGAACCGCCGTCAACGCCTGCTGGTGCCTGGCGATCAGGCCGGTATCGACATCGCCCGCCGCAAAATCCGCATCAGCGGCCAGCGCGGCAAGAAAGCCAGTGTTGACCGTCGAGCCGGCGATTTCGGTCTGCGACAGTGCCGTGCCAAGCGCGATGAGCGCCGTCCGTCTGTCCTTGCCATGAACGATCAGCTTGGCGATCATCGGATCGTAGAACGGCGAAATCGCATCGCCAGCGCGTACACCGGTTTCGACGCGCATGGTCGCACCCTCCGGTGCCGGCTGCGGAAATTTCAAATGGTGCAAGGTGCCGGTCGCCGGCAAAAACCCTCTTGCCGCGTCCTCGGCATAGATGCGCGCCTCGAAGGCGTGGCCGGAGAGCGCGATCTCGCTCTGCGTCTTCGGCAGTTTTTCGCCGGCGGCTACCCGCAACTGCCACTCGACCAGGTCGATGCCGGTAACCATTTCGGTGACGGGGTGCTCGACCTGCAGACGGGTGTTCATTTCCATGAACCAGAAACGGTCGGCCTTCAGACCTTGCGAGGCATCGACGATGAACTCGATGGTACCGGCGCCGGAATAGTGGATTGCCTTGGCGGCTTTCACCGCCGCCTCCGTCATCGCCTTGCGCAGTGCCGGCGTCATGCCGGGGGCAGGCGCCTCCTCGATCACCTTCTGGTGGCGGCGCTGCGCCGAGCAGTCGCGTTCGTGAAGATGCACGGCGTTGCCGAAATTGTCACCAAACACCTGCACTTCGATGTGGCGCGGCTTGTCGACATATTTTTCCACCAAGACGCGGTCGTCACCGAACGCGGCTTTCGCCTCGCGCCGCGCGCCCGACAGTGCTTCCGAAAAATCATCGGGATGCTCGACGCGCCGCATGCCTTTGCCGCCGCCGCCGGCGCGCGCCTTGATCAGTACGGGGTAGCCTATCTCGCGCGCCTTGGAGGCGAGCAACACGATCTCCTGCGCTTCGCCGTGATAGCCCGGAACGACAGGCACGCCGGCCTTTTCCATCAGCCGCTTGGCCGCGTCCTTCAGTCCCATGGCACGGATCGAGGCCGCCGACGGCCCAATGAAGATCAGCCCCGCCGCGACCACCTGGTCGACGAAATCGGGGTTTTCCGAAAGAAAGCCGTAGCCCGGATGGATAGCCGCGGCACCTGTGGCCAAAGCCGCCGCGATGATCTTGTCGCCGCGCAGATAGCTTTCGTTGGCGGGAGAGGCGCCGATATGCACCGCTTCGTCGGCCATTTCGACATGCAGGGCGTGAGCGTCGGCGTCGGAATACACGGCGATGCTGCGCACACCCATCCTGCGTGCCGAGCGGATCACCCGGCAGGCGATCTCGCCACGGTTGGCGATCAGGATCTTGGCGAACATCGGGCCTCCACAGGCAGAGCTGCCGCCAACGGCGCGAATTCTCGTCACGCGAACTGCGGCAATGCCCTGCTTTGTAGTCTGGCGGTCAAAGGGTAGGCAAGCGAGGCCTGCCTACTTTGAGGCCGCGATTTCGCAAGCTCCCCCGGTCGTGACCCTGTAACGGTCGCGGGTGACCTGGCAGGATTTCATCGCCATATCCTCGGCAGCCTTTTGCGAGGGCGCATTCAAGCGCGAGCCGCACAGGATGTACAACGAACGCACCCGGGAATACGGAGTGGTCGCATAAGCTGAATGGCCGCTGGCCGCGACATAGGCCTTATATGCCTTGGTGCATGGCCGATCCGCGGTCGCCGGAAAATACGGGTAGAAGCGGACGTCGCCCTTGCTTCCAGCCAGCGATTCCGCCGCGCCGACATTGGGGCTCGAGATTAGAAGCAACCCGGTTATTAGCGAGAAGACTGCTTGTTTGACGCTTATAGATTTCATTTTTCCCACGCATTGAATATGTCGAAGGCCGACGAGTGTCGGTCTATTTGGAGGCAGCTATGGCGCAGGCCCCTGCAGTCGTGACCTTGTACTTGCTGCGCGCGGACTGGCAGGATTTCAACGCCAGCGCCTCCGCAGCCTTCTGGGATGTTGCATTCAGATAAGCACCGCAAATAGTGAATTCGGTTGCCCAGTTGAATGGCGTCATCGCATAGGCCGAGTGACCGCCAGCCGCCACATAGTCCTTGTAATTCTTGCCGCAGCCTCCGATTGTACCCGGTGCAAAATAGACCGGAAAACGGCTGTCGCCCTTGCTTCCCGCCAGCGATTCGGCGGCGCCGACATTCGGTGCAGAGGCCACAAGCAGTGCAAGTACCGACATGGTTGCTCGCTTGATTGATAAAGATTTCATTGCCAAACCCATTTGAACCCCAAACACTGAAATATATTCGCCTACTTGGAGGCAGCGATTTCGCAGCCGCCGCCTGTTGTAACTCTGTAACTGTTGCGGGCGGCCTGACAGCATTTCAACGCCAATTCTTCGGCAGCTTGCTGTGACGGTGCATTCAAGCGCGAGCCGCAGATGATGTACAGAAAACGCACCCGGGAATACGGAGTGGTTGCATAGGCTGAATGGCCGCCGGCCGCTACATAGGCCTTATAGGCCCTGGTACACGGATCCTTCGGGCTCTGCGGCAAATAGGGATAGAAACGGGTCTCGCCCTTGCTTCCCGCCAGCGACTGCGCTGCGCCGATGCCAGGGGTCACTAATATAAGCAACCCTGCAAGTAAATGCACAGTTGTTCTCTGAAAAACGCGCCGCCTCATCTTCGCCCAATCCCCATTGGTATTTGCGATGATCAATAGCCGTGATTCTTTCGTCTGGCCAGATCGAGAAGCAAAAAATAGTCTGGAGATGTGGTGGGTTGTCTCCCGCGCAGGGTCACACCCTGCCGAGTGCAGCGACGACCCGCTGATACAATTCGGCCGTCGGCTCGTCGAAGCAGCAGAAAATGACGGTTTCCGGAGCGATGTTCTGGCCGATGAAGGCGCTCACGGTCCCGACAGCAATTTGCGTCGCCTGATCCTTCGGATAGCGGTAGGCCCCGGTCGAGATCGCAGGAAACGCCACCGTCCGGCAGTCCTTTGCGGCGGCGATTTCGAGCGACCGGCGATAGCAGGAGGCGAGCAGTTCGGCTTCTCCTTTGCTGCCACCTTGCCAGACCGGCCCGACCGTATGAATGACGTAGCGCGCGGGCAGCCTGTAGCCCTTGGTGATTTTTGCGTCTCCGACCTTGCAGCCATGCAAGGTCCGGCATTCTGCCACAAGCTCGGGGCCGGCCGCGCGGTGGATAGCGCCGTCGACGCCGCCGCCTCCGAGAAGAGAGGTATTGGCGGCGTTGACGATGGCATCGACCGCCAGCTTCGTGATGTCGCCGGTTTGAATGCGAATCCTCTGGCCGATTTCGCTCATCTCACATCCTGAACACGCCGAATTTTGTCTCCTCGATCTCGGCGTTGAGCGCAGCCGAAAGGCTGAGCGCCAGCACCTCGCGGGTCTTGGCCGGGTCGATGATGCCGTCGTCCCAGAGCCTTGCCGACGAATAGAGCGGGTGTCCCTCGTGCTCGTACTTCATCAGGATCGGCTTCTTGAATTTCGCTTCCTCCTCAGCGCTCCATTCCCCGCCCTTGCGCTCGATGCCTTCGCGCTTGACCACGGCCAGCACCGTTGCCGCCTGCTCGCCGCCCATCACCGAAATGCGGGCATTCGGCCACATCCACAGGAAGCGTGGCGAATAGGCGCGTCCGCACATGCCGTAATTGCCGGCACCGAACGAGCCGCCGATGATCACGGTCACCTTCGGCACCTTGGCCGTTGCGACCGCCATGACCAGCTTGGCGCCGTCCTTGGCGATGCCGCCGGCCTCGTATTTTCGCCCGACCATGAAGCCGGTGATGTTCTGCAGGAAAATCAGCGGGATCCTGCGCTGGCAGCACAGCTCGATGAAATGCGTGCCCTTCAGCGCGCTTTCCGAAAACAGCACGCCATTGTTGGCGACGATGCCGACCGGCATGCCGCTGAGATGGGCGAAACCGGTGACCAGCGTGGTGCCATAATTCTGCTTGAACTCATCGAACTCGGAACCGTCGACGGTGCGGGCGATTACCTCGCGCACGTCGTAGGGCTGGCGCAGATCCGTCGGCACGATGCCGTAGAGTTCATGTGGATCGTGAAGCGGCGGAATCGATTTCTGTAAGGCAAGGCTTACAGTCTTGTTCCGATTCAGGTTTTTGACGATACGCCGGCATATGGCCAGCGCATGCTCGTCGTCGAGCGCATAGTGGTCGGCAACGCCCGAAAGCCTTGTGTGCACGTCGGCGCCACCGAGGTCCTCGGCGGTGACGTCCTCGCCGGTGGCCGCCTTCACCAGCGGCGGCCCGCCGAGAAAGATGGTCGCCTGGTTGCGCACCATGATTGTCTCGTCCGACATCGCAGGCACATAGGCGCCGCCGGCCGTGCACGAACCCATGACGCAGGCGATCTGCGGAATGCCGGCGGCCGACATGTTGGCCTGGTTGTAGAAGATGCGGCCGAAATGATCGCGGTCGGGAAACACCTCGTCCTGGTTGGGCAGATTGGCGCCGCCGCTGTCGACCAGATAGACGCAAGGCAGATTGTTCTGCAATGCGATCTCCTGTGCACGCAGATGCTTCTTCACCGTTAGTGGATAATAGGTACCGCCCTTCACCGTGGCGTCATTGACGACGACCATCACTTCGGTGCCTTCGACGCGGCCGATGCCGGCGATGAGGCCGGCCGAAGGGATGTCCTCGCCATACATCGACCATGCCGCGAACTGGCCAATTTCGAGGAAGGGCGAGCCTGTATCGAGCAATTGGGCTAGGCGTTGCCGCGGCAGGAGCTTGCCGCGGGAGACGTGCCGCTCACGCGCCTCTTCCGAGCCACCGCCCTCGATGGCGGCGGCTTTTTCAGCAATATCGGCGACCAGCGCCCGCATGCGCTCGGCATTGCCGCGGAAAATATCGGAGGCGGGCGACATCTGCGAGGTGAGGGGGGCCATGGCGCTACCGGATCAGCTCGATCTTGCAGCCGACATCGAGGTCGCCCCAATCGCGATCAGCGGTGACGGCAATGGCATTCTCGCGAATTGCCAGCGCCAGGCAAGCCCGATCGCCCAGCGACAAGCCGCGATGCCGCGTCAATTGGCGAAGCTGCCCGGCGGCGATGCCCATCGCGTCGTCGAAAACGGCGATCGGCATGCCGAGACTGGCGAGGTCGTCCGCAGCCTGTTCCATGCTGCGTCCCTTGTCGATCAGTTTGGCGATGATTTCGGCCGCATTGACCGAACTGCATTGTGCATCCGGCGCGAACCCCAAAGCATTATCGGTGCCTTGCTCGTTGAGCAGGATTGCGAGCGCCGCCGAACTGTCCATGACATAGGGCTTCATTTCGCCCGCTTTCCCGTTGTCCCTTCGGCGTGAAGCCGGTCGAGACGCTTGTCGCTTCGACGCTGCTCTTCCCGACGCTCCTTCAGAAATTCGTCGACGATGCTTTCACCGGGCTGTTTCAGCGCCGACAATTCGGCCTGGACGCGTCGCAGATTCTGCAGCCACGATCTTACCCGCAGCTCGCCGTTCTCGACATGCAGGATCATGTCCTCGCCAGGCTTCACGCCCATCTCCTCGCGCATCGCGGCAGGAATGACGAAGCGCCCGCCCTCGCCAAGCTTGACACGCTCGCGTTTCGCCGGAGCACGAAGCTGTGGTTGGCGAGCACCGGCATCGAACCGTGCTTGCGGATCTTCGTCAAATCCGGACCTTCCCGTTCTGCCCGCCATGGTCCGCCTCGCCTGGATTGTGGCACATTACCCGAAGTATGCCACATCGTGCGGCTTCTGGCAAAAGCTCAAAAGAATGCCATTAGGCGCTCTCGGACATGATTTCTCGTCCGATCAGCCAGCGACGGATTTCGCTGGTGCCGGCGCCGATCTCGTAGAGCTTGGCGTCGCGCAAAAGCCGGCCGGTCGGGTAGTCGTTGATGTAGCCGTTGCCGCCCAAAAGCTGGATGGCGTCGAGCGCCATCAGCGTTGCCTTTTCGGCGGCGAAGAGAATACAGCCGGCAGCATCCTTGCGGGCCGTCTCACCGCGATCGCAGGCGGCGGCTACGGCATAGACGTAGGCGCGCGCCGCGTTCATCGTCGCATACATGTCGGCGAGCTTGCCTTGCACCAGCTGGAATTCGCCGATCGGCTGGCCGAACTGCCTGCGTTCATGCACGTAAGGGATCGCCACGTCGAGGCACGCTGCCATCAGCCCGACCGGCCCGCCGGCCAGCACGGCGCGTTCGTAGTCGAGGCCCGACATCAGCACCTCGACGCCGCGCCCTTCCTCGTGCAGCACATTGTCGAACGGCACTTCGACATCCTCGAACACCAGCTCGCCGGTGTTCGAGCCGCGCATGCCGAGCTTGTCGAGCTTTTGCGCCACGGAAAAACCGGCAAAGGCTTTTTCGACGATGAAAGCGGTGATGCCGCGCGAATTGAGTTCCGGATCGGTCTTGGCGTAGACGACCAGCGTCTCGGCGTCCGGCCCGTTGGTGATCCACATTTTGGTGCCGTTGAGCACATACCGATCGTTGCGCTTTTCGGCGCGCAGGCGAAGCGACACCACATCAGAGCCGGCACCCGATTCCGACATCGCCAGTGCGCCGACTTTTTCGCCGCTGCAGAGCGAAGGCAGATACTTTTCCTTCTGCGCCTGCGTTGCCCAGCGGTTGATCTGGTTGACGCAGAGGTTGGAATGAGCGCCGTAGGAGAGGCCGACCGAGGCCGAGGCGCGCGAAATCTCCTCCATCGCCACGACATGGGCGAGGTAGCCCATGCCGGTGCCGCCGAAATCGGGATCGGCGGTGATGCCGAGCAGGCCGAGCCCACCGAGCTCCGCCCACAGATGCGCCGGGAATTCGTTCGAGCGGTCGATTTCGGCGGCGATCGGTGCGATCTTTTCCTGGGCGAAGCGCCGCACCAGGTCGCGCAGCGCCTCGATGTCTTCGTCAAGCCCGAAGTTGAGCGTATGCATGTACATGCCGTTCCTCCCGGCGCACGATCCCGAAATCGGGATCATGCGCGAAATCAAGTTACTAGAGCGTCCTTTGCGCGCCCGAATAGAGGCGCGGCGTCGTAGCTCGTTGACGCGCCATCGCTCTTTGCTCCAACAAGGCGCATTGTCATTGCCAGATATGTAGCGGTGACTTCGGCGATCGACAGCCGCTCGCCCGGCCGGAACCAGACAATGACGCCGGTCATCATCTGGATCAGCGCCATGGCGGTGAGCCCGGTGTCTTCGATGCTGAATAACCCCGCTTCGACGCCGTCGCGCAGGATGGCGCGCAGCTCCTTCTCGTAGGCCGTGCGCATGCGCAGGATCTGCGTGAGTTTTTCATGCGACAGGCTGCGCAGCTCCATGTTCGAGACATGGGTGGAGTGGCGGCGTTCGATATGGAAAGCGATGTGGTTTTCGACATAAGCGGCAAGCCGCGCTGCCGGATCAGCGCCGACAGGGCGTGTTGCGCGCCACGCCTCGATCAAGCCTTCCATATGCTCACGCATCAGCATGAACAGAAGGTCCTGCTTGGTCGGGAAGTAGCGGTACAGCGCCGCTGCCTGGACGCCGACCTCGGCCGCCAGCTGGCGCATCGACATCGCCTCGTAGCCGAGACGCGCAATCAGGCTGACCGCCGCCTCGCGGACCGCAGCTTCGGTCTTTTCGCCGTCGGAACCGGTCGTGCGCGCCATGACAAGTCACCTTTCACAAAGCAATAAAACAAACGTTCAATTAATTCAAGAGGCATGTCCGGGCAGGGCAATGGCTTCAGATTTGCTCTATCTGCACCCTCGAGAATCATGTGCGATGGCGGCGAATGAGCAGGACCATGTCTTGCTAGGCAACAATCCTGAAATCGGCCGACGTGTCGCGAGCCTCGATCTCTTCGACATCGACCTTCGAAACCGCTGCCCCTGGCGGCCCTTCCCGAAGCCGTTCGATCATTGCCAAGACCGCCGCATCGGTCCCTGCAATCAAGGCTGTCACCGAGCCGTCAACTTCGTTGCGCACCCACCCGGCAAGGCCAAGCGCCGACGCCTCGCGCCGCGCCCAGACCCGGTAGCTGACGCCTTGCACCTTGCCGTAAATGCGTACCTGCACAGTCCGGTCGGTCATCACGCTCTCCATCCTCTGAGTCGAGTCTGGCGCATCGCCGTGCAAATTCAACCGCGTTGCCGCCGGTCAGCCACATAGGGCGAAGGCTCTTCAGTTCCCCCGCGCTGCCGCCAGCGCGCCAGGCAGTTCCTCGGCAAAGATGTCGAGTTCGTGGTCGAGGCCGACACTGACCCGGATGCAGCGGTCGAGAACCGGCACCATCGGCTTGCGGATGAAGACGTCGCGTGACAACAGCGCCTGCAGCACTTTTAGTGCGAAAGCGCCGTCGCGGCCGCAGTCGATGGTGACGAAATTGGTCGCCGAAGCCAGCGGCTTCAGCCCGTTCGCTTCGGCTATTGCGGCAATGCGTCGACGGCCGGCGGCGACCCGCGCCACCACGCTCTCCAGCCAGGCCTGATCGGCAAGCGCCTCGACACCGGCGATCTGCGCCATGCGGCTGACGCCATAGTGGTTGCGGATCTTCTCGAAGTCCCGAATCACCTGGGCCTCGGCCACCGCATAGCCGCAGCGTATGCCGGCCAGCCCATAGGCCTTGGAGAAGGTGCGCATGCGGATGACGTTCGGCCGCGCCATATCGATCGGTGGCAGCGCTGAGGCTGGCCCTAATTCGCCATAGGCTTCGTCGAGTACCAGCATCGTGGTCTCCGGCAAGGCTTCGATGAGGCGGCTGAGCTCGGCGGCTTCCCACCAACTGCCCATCGGATTGTCCGGATTGGACAGGTAGACCAGTGGCGCCTTTTCCTTGGCCACTGCCGCCAGCAGGCCGTCGAGGTTTTCCCGGTCGTTCTCGTAGGGCACTGCGACCAGCCGGCCGCCGACGCCGGCAACATGAAAGTTGAAGGTCGGATAGGCGCCGCGCGAGGTCACCACCGCGTCGCCGGGCGCCACATACATGCGCGCCACCAGGCTGAGCAGCCCGTCTATGCCTTCGCCGATGACGACGTTTTCGGCGACGACGCCGAGATGCCCGGCGGCAGCTACCTTCAAATCGTAATTATCGGGGTCGCAATACATCCACATGTCGCCGGCAATCTCAGCCATGCGGGCAATGACGCGCGGGGAAGGGCCAAAACTGCTCTCATTGGCGCCGATGCGGGCGCGAAAGGCGCGGCCGCGATCACGCTCCTGCGCCTCCGGGCCGACAAACGGCACCGTGGAGGGAAGCGCGTCGATGAGCGGCGTAAGGGGAGGGCGCAGGCGCATGATAGGGCTCGTTCGAAAGGGGGCCTTCTTGCTAGCCTGCCGGCTTGGCCTGCGCAAGTTCCGCGGCAGGCGGGAACGTCAGGCTGGATTCTCCCGGATCATTTTGCTAGCGAGACATGATGAGCAACCGACTGCCACCCGCTTGGTCCAAGCACATAAAGTCCCGCCCGGCGCCGAACGTGCAACCGCCGAAAGCGAAATCGCCGTCGCGCGCGCAGGCCGACGATGCGCTGCTGCGACAGGCGTATGGCTTGCAGCAGGCCAAGCGGTTGGCCGAGGCTGAGGAACTGTGCCGTCGCGTGCTGGAGCGCACGCCCAACCATCCCTTGGCTTCGTATATCATGGGCACGCTATTCATCGGGCTCGACGATGAAATGGCGCTGCGATATTTGACCCGAGCCGTCGGCGAGGAGCCTCAAAACCCCTTTTATCACCTTAGTCTGGGTGAAGTTTATCTAAAAGTCAGCGAATATTCGCCCGCAATCAGGCATATTCAGCAAGCATTGAAGTTGAAGCCCGATTTGCTGGAAGCGCTTTGCGCGTTGGGACGCGCTTACGTCGAATTCGACAAGGCTGACATGGCTGTCCCGGTTTACGAGAAAGCGCTCAAGATCAACCGCGATCATCCTCGCGTTCGGACAGGACTGGCCAGCGCACTCACCGGTCTCGGTCGCGTGGACGAAGCCGAAGTCTATCTGAAAGAAGCGATCGAACGTCGCATCGCGATGCCCGCTGCCTATAACGAGCTTGTGCATACGCGCAAATTCACCGAAGAGCCGGCCGAACTTAAGTCCATCCTGCGCGAACTGGGCTACCCAAAGCTTGACCCCGAAAGTGCGATGAGACTTCATCACGCAGCCGGCAAGGTGCTGAACGACCTTGGGCGCTACGAAGACGCGATAGATCATTTCAAGAAAGGCAAGCAGGCCGCAGGCTATAAGTTTGATCTGGAAGCCTATCGCCGCTGGGTCGACTCTACGATCGAGCTCTTCAACCCGGACATGGTGGCTACCAAGGCGGGTCATGGAAGCCCATCGGAAGTGCCCGTGTTTGTGTTGGGAATGCCCCGGTCGGGGACCACCCTGACCGAGCAGATTTGCGCGAGCCACCCGGATGTTCACGGCGCAGGAGAACTTAAAAAGCTAAGGCGAGCCGCAAATGCTACCGGCCTCACCAGGCTTTCGGCACGGGCTTTGGGCCAATCGATAGTGCCGATCACCCCTGACCTGTCCAAAATCCTGGCCGAGGAGCACCTGTCCTACCTTCGTGAGCGTGCGCCGACCGCACTTCGCGTCGTCGACAAAATGCCCCAGAATTTCGAACTGATCGGTCTCATAGGCCTTCTCTTTCCCAACGCGCGGATTATTCACTGTCGCCGCGACGCCATCGACAATTGCCTCTCATGTTTTTTCCTAAATTTCTCCAAGGGACACAGCTACATCGCCGACCTGCAGACGCTCGGGCTGTACTACCGTGAATACGATCGTCTGATGCGGCATTGGGACAAGGTTTTTCCAGGACGCATCTTCGAAAATCGCTACGAGACGCTGGTTGCGGATCAGGAGGCACAATCGCGCCGTCTGATCGATTATCTTGGATTGCCCTGGGACGATGCCTGCCTGCGCTTCTTCGAGAAGGGCGGATCGGTCAACACGGCCAGTCGCTGGCAAGTCCGGCAGCCGATCTACAACTCGTCCATCAAGCACTGGAAAAATTATGAGGGCAAGATCCAGCCGCTGATCGACGCCTTGGGCGACCTAGCCGAACTTTGAACAAGGAGGGCGCCCGACAGGATAGGCCAGCCCTTCAGGCCAGGCTGGATTCTCCCGGACCATTTTGCTAGCGAGACATGATGAGCAACCGACTGCCGCCCGCTTGGTCCAAACACATAAAGTCCCGTTCGGCGCCGAAACTGCAGCCGTCGAAAGTGAAATCGCCCTCGCGCGCGCAAGCTGACGACATGCTGCTGCGACAGGCGCTCGAACTTCAGCAAGCCAAGCGGCTCCCGGAGGCGGAGGAATTATGCCATCGCGTTCTCGCCCGCACGCCCAACCACCCGCTTTCGCTCTACATCCTCGGCACGTTGGGGCTCGGTATCGACGACGAGTTGGCTCTCAAATATTTTGCGCGGGCAGTAAGCCAGACGCCTCAGAATCCATATTTCCACCTTAGCCTGGGAGAGGCCGGTCTGAAGCTTGGCGACAGCTTGCTTGCGATCAGGCACCTGCAGCGCGCCTGCGAATTGAAACCCGATCTGGTGGAAGCGCTTTGCGGACTGGCGCGTGCCTACGTCAACTTCGACAAGGCCGAGATGGCTTTGCCCCTTTACGAGAAGGCGCTAAAGATCAACGGCGACCATCCCATGGTCCGGATTGGTCTGGCTGGTGCGCTCACCAGCCTCGGCCGCATGGACGAAGCCAGAGCCTATCTCGATCAGGCAATAGAACGTCGGGTCGATGTTGGGGCAGCCTACAATTACCTGGTCGACACGCAAAAGTTCACCGAAAAACCTGCCGAGCTCGACTCTATCCTGCGCGAACTCTCCAATCCCAGGCTCGAACCCGTTGCTGCATCGCAGCTCCACCACGCGGCAGGCAAAGTGCTGAACGATCTTCAACGCTATGAAGAGGCGATAGATCACTTCAAGAGGGCGAAAAAGGCCGCTGGTCACGATTTCGACCTGGAGTACTACCGCCGAAGCGTCGATTCCATGATCGAGATATTCAGCCCATCACTATTGGAAGCCAAAGCTGGCCACGGCAGTCCGTCTGAAGTGCCTGTGTTTGTGCTGGGCATGCCCCGGTCGGGGACGACGCTGACCGAGCAGATCTGCGCGAGCCATCCGGATGTCCATGGCGCCGGGGAGCTTACGAAGCTGCGGCGAATAGCGAACTCGATGGGCTTTAGAATACTGTCGGATGAGGACCTGCGCAGTTCGATTATGTCGATGACGAGGCATCAGTCGAGGGCGCTGGCCGAAGAATACCTGTCTTATCTGCGCCAGCACGCGCCTGCCGCGCCCCGCATTGTCGACAAGATGCCGCACAACTTCGAGTTTATCGGCGTGATTGGAATTCTCTTTCCCAACGCACGCATCATTCATTGCCGGCGCGATGCCATCGACAATTGCGTCTCCTGCTTCGTCTTGCATTTCACCAAGGACCACGGCTACAACGCCGACCTTGAGACACTCGGGTTGTACTACCGCGAATATGATCGCTTGATGCGGCACTGGGACAAGGTCTTTCCCGGACGTATTTTCGAAAGCCGCTATGAGACGCTGGTTGCGGATCAGGAGACGCAATCGCGCCGTCTCATCGATCATCTCGGCTTGCCTTGGGACGATTCCTGCCTGCGCTTTTTCGAGAGGAGCGGATCGGTCAATACCCCCAGCCGCTGGCAGGTCCGGCAGCCGATCTATAGTTCATCCGTCAAACGCTGGAAAAAGTATGAGAGCGCAATTCAGCCGCTGATTGACGCCTTGGGCGATCTGGCTGAAATTTGAACAAGTAGATGCGCCCGATCGGCCGAGGTCGATCGTGACTTGCTGTCGAGATACATTGATCCGGTAGGCCAGCTCTTCAGATCGGCCCAAGTTTTTCTTTTGCACGAACAAGCGTGCGGAGCGAGCATTGCATTCGACCAGCCCTGCGATCGGCTGCTCAGCAGCAGCCTGCATTATGCGTCGAGAGTTGACAGCTGCGTCGCGCCGATACGAAAAACCCGGCGGTTGCCCGCCGGGTTCAATCTCAATCTAGCTCGGACTGTTAGAATGAGCGCTGGAAGCGGAGCATGCCGCCGACGCTGTCCTTGTCGTCGGCATTGGTCCAGTTGCGATCGTAGGCTTTGTCAAACTGACCGTCGCGGGCCCAATCGACTTCGGCAGTGATCGTGAGACCGGGAACGATATCGTAGGCAATGTTCGCAGCGACGCCGTAGTTTTTGTCATCGTCAGCCGAGGCCTGGAGATTGAACGAGGTCTTCTCGTTGATGGTGTAGGTGCCACCACCCCAGACTGCCCAGTTGCCGCCCCACTGCTTGTAGAAGTTGCGGTCGATGTTGTCGTCAGAGCCGTAGCCGGCCATGATGAACAGTGTCAGGTTCTGTATCGGCGTAACGTCGACGCGAACCTTACCGGCCCACTCTTCCCAGGTGCTGTCATAGGCGGCGACACCGGTGATCGAGCCCCAGCCCTGCGTGTATTTGATACCGCCGACAACATACGGGACATAGCTGTCGATGGAATCATTGCCGCTGTTGCTGTCTTGGAAAATGCCAGGATCAGCGGCGGCACTGCCCGAACCGGTTTCCAACGAAGCCACGGCCGAGAAGCCGTTTCCGGCATCGAAGTAATACTGGACGACGTTGGTGTCGAAGCCGCCGTAGGGGACCAGCGTATCCTGGATGACGTTGCCGGCGTAGCCGATGAAGGTATCGAACGCCGATTCGTCCTTACCGACGCGGAGACCGCCAAGCTGGACCCAGGCAAAGTTCAGCGAAACGCTCGTACCGCCATTGAAGTTGTCATCAAGGTAATCGTTGTGGTTACCCCAGTTGAAGCGTGTCTCGGTGTAGGTCTTCAAGGTGCCGAGCTCGGTTTCCTGGCCGGTCCAGGTCTTGAGCGTGAAGCGGGCGTGCTTGTAGTAGGTATCCTGCGAGTCGCCGTCCTGCTGATCGGTAGTCTTTGCACCGTCAAATGAGCCGACGTCACCGATGCCGATGTCATAGCGGACGTAGCCGCCGATGCGCAGGCAGGTCTCGGTGCCGGGGATGTAGAAGTAGCCGGCGCCGTAGACGTCGCAAATCTTGACGTATTCGGCGGGTTCCGGCTCGGCGACCACAACAGCGTCGGCGGCGCGCGCACCGGAGACCGCGACGAATGCCGCGGCTGAGCCGAGAAGAAGGCTCTTGATATTCATTTTCTGACCTCCAGTCAAAAGTTAAAAAACGGGTCTGGGTATTCTTTGCTGAAGGACAGCGTTCCCTGCCCCATCCCCACTACCGAAAAAGATGCGCACCGCGCCGCTCCTTCAAACCCGACATTACCCATGAGACGGCGGCGTTCAACCACGATCGTACCGGCAAAAGGTTTGTGTTGGCGCTATACCCCGGCGTTGTTGCACAAATGACACGATTTGGCCTCACTCCGAAAGCTCCCGTTAACCAACGGCCCTTCGCAAGCCGTTGCAAACCGCGGATTCCGGCGATGGTCGGCCCGAAATGTGACCATGGTCCGAGTCGCGAACCAGGGAATTGCCGTAGAATCGCCACATCGCCGCGCGGCGCTTTGGCGAAGGGTCGATTTTTCAAGGATAATAGCGTCAGCTTGTTGATTGTGCCGGCGCTTTTCTTTATCCACCGGCGCAACGGAGAGGTGGCCGAGTGGTCGAAGGCGCTCCCCTGCTAAGGGAGTAGAGGTCAAAAGCTTCTCGTGGGTTCGAATCCCATCCTCTCCGCCACCCCACGCCCTGCGGGCTTCGGGTGGCAGGCCACCCGGACCCGCATTTTGGGCGTAGGGTGTCGCCCGAAGCTACGAAGTAGCGTAGGGGGACCATGTGGTACGTCTATTTCCTGCAACTTCGTAACGGCGATGTCTACGTCGGGTCGACCAACGACCTTTGGCGCCGTTTCGAATCGCATCGATCAGGCTATGTGACTTCGACCAAGGCCTATCTGCCTGTAACTTTGAAGGCCTACATCGGGGTTGAAACCGAGGCCAACGCACGGCAACTCGAGCGATATTTCAAGACCGGTTCGGGCAAGGCCTTTGCGAGTAAACGTTTTTGGCCGACAGGGCCTCGCTGACGGCCTTAGGACCTATCTATTTGAAATATAAATAAAAACAAACCCAACGAGCTGCTTTTCGCCGACCTCCGTCCCGATTCTGACTGGAGGTCAGAAAATGAACATCAAGAGCCTTCTTCTCGGCTCCGCTGCGGCACTGATCGCAGTTTCCGGTGCGCGCGCCGCCGACGCCGTCGTCGTCGCCGAGCCGGAACCCGCTGAATACGTCAAGATCTGCGACGTCTACGGCGCTGGCTACTACTACATCCCCGGCACCGAAATCTGCCTGCGCATCGGCGGCTATGTCCGCTATGACATCTCCGTGGGCCAGGCTGGCTCGTTCGACGGCGCCAGGTACCAGGACCTGTCGGATGCCTTGGATGGTGAAGACAACGTCAACGACGGCTATTACAAGCAGGCTCGCTTCACGTTGAGGACCTACACCGGCCAGGAAACCGAGATGGGCACCTTGAAGACCTACACCGAGACCCGCTTCAACTGGGGAACCGGTTATCAAGACGTGCCTGGGTTCGACGAGCACTTTTCCAGGTTTGGTAGCAGAGGCGTTTCGCTGAATTTCGCCTGGATCCAGCTCGGTGGTCTTCGCGTCGGTAAGGACGAAACAGCCTTCAACACGTTCACCGGCTACGCCGGCAACGTCATCCAGGATACGATCGTTCCCTACGGCGGCTTCGACACCAATGTCGTCCAGTACTACTTCGATGCCGGCAACGGCTTCTCGGCCGTGGCGTCGTTGGAAACCGGTGAAGGCTTTATCCTTAACAGCGCCAATACTGCCATCACTCTCGGTCACGACTCGGTCGACAGCTATGTTCCGTATGTCGTTGGCGGCGTGAAGTACACGCAGGGCTGGGGTTCCATCAGCGGTGTTGTTGCCTATGACAGCAGCCTGGAAGAATGGGCCGGCAAGGTTCGCCTCGACGTGACGCCGATGCAGAACCTGTCGCTGTTCCTGATGGCCGGCTACGGCTCTGACGACAATCTCCCGCGCAACTTCTACAAGCAGTGGGGCGGTAACTGGGCAGTCTGGGGTGGTGGCACCTACACCATCAACGAGAAGACCTCGTTCAACCTGCAGGCGTCGTATGACGAAGCCAAGGAAGCTGGCGTCGCGGCCAATATCGCCTACGATATCGTTCCCGGCATGACGATCACGGCCGAAGTGGACTGGGCTCATAACAGCCACCACATCGATAGCGACTCGCTGCCTGGCTATGAATACAACTGGACCGGCATCCCGGCGGACAAGAAAAACGCCGTTGGCGGCTTCCTCCGCTTCCAGCGCTCGTTCTAAGGGCTGGACTTAAGGCAAGTGAAATCCAGCCCGGGCGCTTTAACGCCCGGGCTGTTTGTGTTTTCGCGACTGGTAGCAAACAGAAGGAAAAGGGGGTTCGGTAGCTGAACAGGGTTGTGGAACGATGTCGTTGGGATCCGCCAGTGGTGGATGAGATCGGCCGCAGCGCTTAAAACTCTTGAAAGGGCACCGCCAAGCAGGTAGGTCTAGGCCTATCCACTCGGGGGTGTGGCGAATAATGACGAACGATGCGATTCAAGAGGGAGGAACCTCTGATCATTTTTCGATGTTTTCTTCTCAAACTGCAAAGATAAAATACAGTTACAACAAGATACGAGAAGTAAAGTCGCATAGGATCGGAGAACTTTTTTCAGCATACCGGGATATACTTTGGGATGACGGGCGGCATAAATACAATGTCAGCTCCTTCATCGGCGAAATAGACGAGATCCTCCTTGGGGAGCGTTTCAGCGCCTTTGACCAAAGCACCCTCGACAATCTTATCGGCACCTTGCGCCAGCGCGGCAACAGCAACGCAACCATCAATCGGAAGATGGCTGCCCTCAGCAAACTGCTGCGCAAGGCTCACAAGATGGGAGATATCCACAGCCTGCCCGAGTTCCGCCGCCAGAAGGAGCGGGCGGGACGGATTCGTTTCCTCGAAAGGGACGAGGAGGCCCGGCTGTTCGCTGCCATCAAGAGCCGCAGCGAGGACGCTTATCGGCTTTCCGTCTTTCTCGTCGACACCGGTTGCCGCCTCGGCGAAGCGCTGGGTTTGATCTGGAACGATATCCAGGAGCACCGCGTCAGTTTCTGGATCACCAAATCCGGCCGCAGCCGCACCATTCCGATGACCGAGCGGGTAAAAGAGGTGATCAAGCTGCCGGCCACCGAGGGCCGCCGGCCCAAAGGCCCGTTCACCAAGCTCAGCCAGGCGCAGTTTCGCGCCATCTGGAACGATGCCAAGGCCGAAGTCGGGCTTGGCGCCGACGATCAGGTCGTGCCGCATATATTGCGCCATACTTGTGCCTCGCGTCTCGTCCAGGGCGGCATCGATATCAGGCGTGTGCAGATGTGGCTCGGCCACCAGACGCTGTCGATGACCATGCGCTACGCGCATCTGGCCACCAACGACCTCGATGGCTGCGTCACTGTGCTGGAGACGCCGCGGTGCAGTGGCGCGGACAGTGGCGGCGCAGGTGCTTTGTCTGCTCCACCTCCGGCAAGGCGAGGGCCAAAAAGCGAGCCGGCCGCAAGCAAGGCCCCAAAGCCAGCGAAGAGAAGCGCCAAATCCTGACGGATCTGACGTGAGGTATCAGCCAGCCGCTCAGGGTTGCGCTGCCCCTCATTGCCCTGCCGGGCATTTCTCCCCGAATAGCGACGGGGAGAAATGCGCTCTTGCGAAAGATTTCGCTAATCCCCAGCGTTGCAGATACCTCCCTTCTCCCCGTCGCCATACGGGAGAAATGCCGGCAGGCGGATGAGGGGCAGCGCCGACATCGAGAAAATTATTACACCGCTAATTCCAACGGAACTGTCAACGGCCGCCGGAATGCTTTGACCGACGCAAAACCTGCGCGTGAATTACTTCGCTCGGTCGAGCTTTACTTCTAACCACCCCGCTGCTCCGCCCGGTCAAGAAAACCAGCGATCCTGCCCGGCAGGATCCCGGAGTCCAAAAACGGTGCATGCCCCTGGCCATCGGCAGTGATCGTCTCGATATCGGTATGGCGCGTCCGCATCTGCTCGAGCGTTTCGGCGGACAGCAGCTTCGAGTTGGCGCCGCGTATGACGAGCATCGGGATGGCCGCCAGCGCGTCGAACTGTGGCCAAAGATCGGGCAGCGGCCGGCTGGGATCGAGCCCCGCCAGCGTCTCGACCAGTTTCGGATCGAAATCGGGCAGAAATCCCTCCTCGGTCTCGCGGTAGAGGGCTGATGCCATCCGCTCCCAATCCGCATCGGTCAGCGTCGAAAAATCCGCGCCATGGGTGCCGCGCAGGCCGCGGACCACCTCCGCGTACGCCGTTGGCCTTGGCGCGGGATCGAGATAGGAGCGGATATGGGCGAGACCTTGCGCCTCGATCACCGGGCCGATGTCGTTGAAGACGATGGCCTTCAGCACGGCCGGCCGCATCGCCCCGAGCACATGGATGATCAGTCCGCCGCGCGACGTCCCAATGAAGGCAGCCTCCTCGATGCTCAGCGCCGCCAGCCCGGCGAGAATATCGCCCGCTTCGATACCGACATTGTAATGGCCGATATCGGCATCGTAGGCGGACTGCCCGCGCCCGCGATAGTCGAAGGCGACGACGTTGCGCTTCGCCTGCGCCGACAGATAAAGCGCCAATTCGTGAAAGTCACGGCAATTGCGGGTCAGGCCGGGCAGGCAAACGACTGGCCAGCGGCCGGAATTCGCTTCGCCGTAGATGCGGGCGTGCAGGCACAGCCCGTCCGGCGCGGCGTAGAAGAAATCGGAAAAACCCTGCTCGATTGGCATGTAGACTCCGTTCCTCTCACCGCCGGATCGCTTCGACTGCTACAGGCGAGGGGCAGGTAAGGTCAAAATAGGGAAGGCGCCGGCGTTGGAGGTCCCTCAACGGGAAGATTGGCTGCCATCGTCGCTTTCGCCAGGTTTCGTAGGATGCAGAAAGGCACTGTCCCCGAAGCTGCCGATCTCCCACTTGGGGGCAGGGCTATCGCAGATGGAAAGCCGAGGCTTTCGCTCTACGACGGACCCCCACCCCTAACCCCTCCCCACAAGGGGAGGGAGACTTCCGTTGGCGCTGACCTCGGCAAATTGCCTGCCTTTCGGCGCCAAAAGGGGAAGTAAGGGCGGGCGGCAGCGTTCCCTCCCCCTTGTGGGGAGGGTTAGGGTGGGGGTCCATCTTCGTAAGAATCCAAATGCGATTGCCCTGCCCCTTGAGGGGGGATGTCTGGTGATTGGCAAGGAGGGCAGGACAGAGCGGGCCGCTGTCCCGCCAACTCCACGTCCGGAACCTTCATAGCCAGAAACAAAAAAACCGCCTCGGTGGGCGGGTCGTTGGAGCCAATTAGCACCATACCGAAATTAGTAGCATAGCTGCCGGCACAAAGCAAGAACAAAATACGCCGTGGCCGACAAATTCGCGTTTCTTCGTAGCCTGACTCGGTTTGAAGCCCGGTCGTCACCCCCGGCCGTTCACCAAGTCCCCGACAATGTCATATTTGCCGGAGATACGCATCTTGTAGACCTCGTAATTCTCCATCACGCGCTGAACGTAACTTCTTGTTTCCGTATAGGGAATCCGCTCGATCCAGTCGACGACTGCATCGACGTCCTCGCCGCGCGGGTCGCCGTATTTCGCCACCCACTGGGCGGCGCGGGCGGGGCCGGCATTGTAGCCGGCGAAGGTCAGCACGTAGGAGCCGTCGAAACGGCCGAGCTGCTCGCCCAGAAAGGCGGCGCCCAGCGTTGCATTGTAGCCGGCATCGGTGGTCAGCCGCGCCTGCGAGAAAGTCATGCCGGCCTTCTTCGCCAATTGCTTGGCCGTGCCTGGCATCAGCTGCAGCAGTCCGCGCGCGCCGGCGCTGGAGACGGCGCCGATGTTGAACTCGCTTTCCTGCCGGGCAATCGCATAGGCCAGCGCCTTGCCCGAGCCGGAGACGTTGGCGGTGTCGGGAATGACGCCGAGCGGATGCGACAGCGCGCCTACGTCGATGCCGCGGGCGCCGGCGATCTTGCCGACCTTCAGCGCCATGAAATGGTTGCCTTGTCTTTCCGCCAACACCGCAAGCAGCGCCAGTTCGCCGGGGCTGTTCAGCTGCCCGGCAAGGTCGCGGTAGAGGGTTTCGGCATAGCGGTCATAGCCTGCCTGCTGCAGCCGCTCGATGGCGCTGGCCGCCTCGCGGGTGGTAAAATTCCGGCGGTCGGCGGCACTTGGCTGGGGGTAGACGATATTGAGGGTCTGCCGGCCGACACGCTCGCCGGCGAGCTGGCCGTAAAAGGTCGTGCCGTAGCTAGCGGCACGGCTGAAAAAATCCTTGGCATTGCCGGGCCCGCCGACTTCGGCGGCACGGCCGAGCCAGTAATAGGCGCGCGACAGCGACATCGGCCCTTGGGCGAGCTCCGCGATTTGCGCAAAATGCTTGGCGGCGGTGCTCGGGTCGTTGAGGCCGCGCAACGCGTACCAGCCTGCATGGAATTCCGCCTCGGCGGCATTGGCGGGACTTTCGGCGGCATGCGCGGCGACTATTCTGTAGGCGGTCTTCATGTCGCCCTGGTCGACCAGCTCGCGCGACAGCACCCGGCGTTCGACCCACCAGGCGTCCGCATCGACCAGAGCGTCACGATCGCCCGGCGCCTTCATCACCAGCGCGGCTGCGTCGGAAAATTTCTGTTGCTTGCGCAGATATTCGGCTTCGGCAAAGAGATAGCCGACCGCCCGCTGCGCTGCCGGCACCGCCTTCAGCAGCTTGGCCGCGTTCTTGTCGCCCTTGCTGACCGCCGCCCAGGCGTCGGCCAATTGCTGGGCGCCGGCGAGACCGGCGACGCGTAGCGCCGAAGCGACCCGGTCGGCATAAAACATGCGCTCCATGCGGAAGCGATGGTCGGCGGCCGGGATCAGCGCGCCGAACTCGCGGATGACCGCCGCCTCGTCCCCGGCTTCGAGCTTTTCGGTGCGCCAGAATGGCGACAGCACCGAGCGCGCCGCCTTGGTATTGCCTAGCGCTACATAGGAGCGCGCAAGGATCACCACGCCCTCGAAGGTCAGCGGCTGGCTGCCGTCGAACGCCCGCACCACGACCTGTGGCGCGGGGTTCTCGCGATAGAGCGCGCGCTCGCTGTTCTTGCGCAAGGCGATCGTGCCCGGCCAGTTCGGCAGCATCTTCGCGGCATCGGCGATGTCGCCGCTCGGCACCTGGTCGCCGCCATAGAGCGCAATCGCCCAGGCAAGGATGTGCCGATCGAGCGATTTGGCCGGCAGCGCTTCGCGCACCTGGCGCGCGCGCTGAATGTCGTTTGCCGCAAGCGCATCGAGACCGCTCTTCAGCGCCGCGACGCTGGCGGATGGCGAAGGGGACTGCTGCAGTGCATCGTTCTGCGGCTCCGTCATCGGGATCGCCGACGTGACCTGCCCATCGACGCTGCCGCCGATCGCCGCGCCGGGGACCAGCACAACGATCGCGCCGAGAAGCGCGAAAAGATGAGGCCGCCTGGTCGGCATGGATTTGGTCATTTCCAATTCTTCGATGCTACCACTGGCACAGATGAACTGCAGCCTATTCGTCTGTGATGAAGGGCCCGTAAAGAAAACCTTATCGAGGTCGTTCGAATTGCAATTGCTGGCGCAATGCTTGCCGCGCAACAATGTCGAGACTATGGTGCGCCGCTTCGCTTTCGGCTAGAAGGCGCGCACGACAAACACCTACAGCGCCGCGGGTCTTCTCAGACGCGCAAAGGACGTTGTAGCAATTTAAATTTGGCGCATAACCCTTTCCGAAATCGACTGCGATTTTCGGGGTCATGCGCTAGTCCCAAGGAGTTGGACGACATGCTAAGAGGCTCGCTGACCGCGCTCGTCACACCGTTCGAAAAGAGCGGCCGTTTCGACGAGAAAGCCTTTCGCGCGTTCATCACCTGGCAGATCGCCGAAGGCACGACGGGCGTGGTCCCGGTCGGCACCACCGGCGAGTCGCCGACGCTGTCGCATGACGAGCACCGCCAAGTCGTCAAGGTTTGCATCGAGGTCGCCAAGGGCCGGGTTCCGGTCGTCGCCGGCGCCGGCTCCAACAACACCGAAGAGGCGGTCGGCCTGGTCCAGTATGCCGAGAAGGCGGGTGCCGACGCGGCCCTTGTCGTCACGCCCTATTACAACAGACCGACACAGCGCGGCCTCTATGCGCATTTCGCCGCCGTCGCCAAGGCAACCAGTCTGCCGATCATCATCTACAACATTCCGCCGCGCTCGGTGGTCGACATGAGCCCCGAGACGATGGGCCAGTTGGTGCATGACTTCAAGAACATCGTCGGCGTCAAGGATGCCACCGGCAAGGTCGAGCGGGTTTCGGAGCAGCGCGCCACCTGTGGCAAGGATTTCATCCAGCTCTCCGGCGAAGACGCCTCGGCGCTCGGCTTCAACGCGCATGGCGGCGTCGGCTGTATTTCTGTGACGGCAAATGTCGCACCCAGGCTTTGCGCTGAATTCCAGGAGGCAACGCTTTCCGGCGACAGCGCCAAGGCGCTCGACCTGCAGGACCGTCTGTTGCCGCTGCACAAGGCGATTTTCATGGAGCCCGGCGTTTCCGGCGCGAAATATGCGCTGTCGAAGCTGGGCAAGGTCGAGAACGTGCTGCGCTCGCCGCTAATGACGGTCGAGCCGTCGACCGCCGAGAAGATCGACGCGGCGATGAAGCACGCCGGCTTGATAAACTAGGGATGAGGCGCCACCTCTCCGCATCATGAATCAAGTCAGAAAAGCCGATCCCAACAACAAGACCGTTGCGGAAAACCGCAAGGCGCGGTTTTCCTATGAGGTGCTCGACACGATCGAGGCCGGCCTGGTGCTGACCGGTACGGAAGTGAAATCGCTGCGCCAGGGCCAGGCCAATATCCAGGACAGCTACGCCTCGGTCGAGGGCGGCGAGATCTGGCTGATCAACTCTTATTTGCCGGAGTATCTGCAGGCCAACCGCTTCAACCATGAGCCGCGCCGCCGCCGCAAACTGCTGCTCAACAAGCGCGAGATGGCAAAGCTGGCGCAAAGCGTCGACCGCGAAGGCATGACGCTGGTGCCGCTGAAGATCTACTTCAACGACCAAGGCCGTGCCAAGCTGCTGCTCGCCGTTGGCCGCGGCAAGAAGCTGCACGACAAGCGCGAGACCGAAAAGCAGCGCGACTGGTCGCGCGAGAAGGGCCGGCTGCTGAAGGAGCGAGGGTGAGGAGCGGTCCGCGAAGCGGAGGAAAAGCCAGCGATTTGGCTTTTCGAGCGACGAACGCCCGGAGCCTTAGCGGCGGGCGGGGCGGACCAAAAGGGATAGGTCTCGTTTGAAAAACCGGATCGTCTTATGGGGCGCGGCCGGTCTGCTCGTGGCGGGCCTCGTTCTGGCCGGCGGCTATACCTACTTCCAGACGTTTTCTCCGGACCGCCGCAAATATCCGGTCAGGGGCATCGACGTCTCCCATCATCAGCGGCAGATCGACTGGCGGCGTGTTGCCGCCGACGATGTCGCCTTCGCCGTGATCAAGGCGACGGAAGGCGGCGATCATGTCGACGATGCCTTCGCCGCCAATTTGCGCGCGGCCCGCGCCGCCGGTCTTGCCGTCGG
Organism: Mesorhizobium sp. M0437; assembly: GCF_040321335.1. Lineage (NCBI taxonomy): Bacteria > Pseudomonadati > Pseudomonadota > Alphaproteobacteria > Hyphomicrobiales > Phyllobacteriaceae > Mesorhizobium > Mesorhizobium sp. M0437. The sequence continues at coordinate 89,154 of NZ_JAMYRK010000012.1, read as the reverse complement.
TGCCTATCATTTCTTCACCTTCTGCAGATCGGGTGCGGATCAGGCACGCAACTTCATCTCGGTGGTGCCGCACAATCAGCCTTTGCTGCCGCCGGTGGTAGACATCGAGTTCGGCGGCAATTGCCCGCAGCGGCCAACTCCCGAACAGCTGAGCGCCGAACTCTCCGCCTTCCTCGGCCCGGTCGAGGCGGCGTTCGGCAAGACGGCGATCCTCTATGTGACCGACGAGGTGGCGCAAGCCTATGCCGGGCAGCTAGCCAGCCGCCCGCGCTGGCTGCGTTCACTGGCGCTGCGGCCGGGCCATGACAACTGGATCTACTGGCAGTATCACAACCGGGGCCGCGTCGACGGCATCAGCGGCGACGTCGACCTGAATGTTCTCCAGGGCGGACCTGCGACGCTGGCCGCATTGTTTGCCGCAGCGCCTGAAACGACAGCGTCGGATTGATGCTATTCCCGTCCACCAAAACACCCTCTCATATCGCAGGCGGCGCCGTGCTAAGTACATTTGATGCCGGAGCGCCCTTCATCAACCAATGACAGCAACGCCCCGCCTGCTGCGACGGACGGCGGCGACCCCCGCCTGGCATTTGTCTATGCGGAGGCGGTGCGTGGCCTCCAGCACCAGCAGGGCGTGGTTGAAAGTCTCAATACGCGCGCCGGCAATCTGATCTTCGCAACCGCGTTCGCGAGTTCTCTCCTCGGAGGCAGGGCGCTCCTGGATGGCGTGGGGCCTTGGGACTGGCTGGCGCTGATATTGCTTTTTCTTATCGGGCTGCTGGTCGCGATTATGGTGTGGCCGTATTATAACTATACGTTCCGTTTCGATCCAGAGAAGCTGCTCCAGGACTTCGTCGATCAGCACCCTCCCGCAACCCTGGACGGGATGCACCGAGCGCTTGCGCTGCGCATCAAATCCGACATGGCCAGCAATTGGCGGATCATCCAACGCCTGCGCGTCGCGCTGCAGCTTGCACTGTTTCTGTGGTTGCTGGATCTCCTGGCCTGGTTGTTCGCGATCGCCCGAATCTAGGGCTCGTGCCCTGGCGGGCGTCGTCCGACTCTATGTCTTCAGAAAAGCTTCTATCTGACTGAAGACGTTGACGAACATCGCTTCCGTCAACACGCCGGTATTGGTGTTGTAGCGCGAGCAATGATAGCTGGAAAACAGCGTGATGCCATTGGCCTGCTGCTGCCCACCATGCCGGAACGGATAGGCGGCAACGCGTTGGCCGAGCGCCCGCACGGTCGACTGGTGCGCGATCGAGCCAAGCGCCAGCACAGCGCGCAGATTTGGAAATCGCGCGATCGTCGGCACCAGGAACGTCCGGCAGGTCGCTATCTCGGCGCCAACCGGCTTGTTGTCCGGCGGCACGCAGCGCACCGCATTGGTAATCGCCGTACCGACAAGCTCCAGCCCGTCATCCGGTCGCGCTTTGAATTCGCCGCGCGCAAAGCCGTGCGCGATCAGCGTGTTGTAGAGCAGGTCGCCGGCAAAATCGCCGGTGAAGGGGCGCCCCGTCCGGTTCGCCCCGCGCAGTCCAGGCGCCAGCCCGACGATCAGCAGACGCACTGCGTCCTCGCCTTCCGGCGGCAAAAAGGTCGGCACCGGCGCGTTGAACCAGGACGGCTCGCGCCGCCGCCACTCGGCGATGAAGTCGTGCAACCGCGGGCAGAGCGGGCAATCGCGATCGGGTTCGGGGGAGACGACCAGGGGAGCGGTCAAGGCAACGACCGTCAATAGTCTTCCTCGTCGACTTCGGCCGGTTCGGGCCGGCGCACCGGCCGCTCCGACGGGTCGCGGCCGACTTCATTCTTGAGCGTCATCAAGTCGATGAAATGGTCGGCCTGGCGGCGCAGATCGTCGGAGATCATCGGCGGCTGCGAAGCCATGGTCGAGACGATCGACACCTTGCGCCCGCGCCGCTGCAGCGCCTCGACCAGCGTGCGGAAATCGCCGTCGCCCGAAAAGATGACATAATGGTCGACGACATCGGCAAGCTCGAGCGCATCGACGGTCAGCTCGATATCCATATTGCCCTTAATCTTGCGCCGGCCGGTCGAGTCGGTGAATTCCTTGGCCGGTTTGGTCACCACCTTGAAGCCGTTATAGTCGAGCCAGTCGATCAGCGGCCGTATCGAGGAGTATTCCTGATCCTCGACCAGCGCGGTGTAGTAATAAGCGCGCAGCAGATAGCCGCGTTTCTGGAAGCTCGCCAGAAGTTTGCGGTAATCGATGTCAAAGCCCAGCGCGCGCGAGGTGGCGTAGAGATTGGCACCGTCGATAAAGAGAGCGATTTTTTCACGAGGATCGAACATGGAAAATGTCCTTTTTCGAAATAAGCGGTCGTCTAAATGCGTGGCGACTATCGGCCGGTCTGATAATAGACCTGTTGGCCTTCATCGTTCGAGATAACGCCAGTTTTACGGCAATCCAAGGCACCATGCCGCACCGCAAGCAATTGTGATCGGCGCTGTGTCGCCGCAGGCGGCCCGCGTCAGAGCTGCGCACCGCCATAAAAGCTTGTATTTTGGCGGCGTTCGGGTTATGGACCGCGCCTGTTTTCCATCAAATCCAGGCATGAAAGGGGCAACTCATGGCCCGCGTAACCGTTGAAGATTGCATCGACAAGGTCGACAACCGCTTCGAGCTGGTGCTCCTGGCCGGCCACCGCGCCCGTCAGATCAGCCAGGGCGCGCAGATCACCGTACCGCGCGACAACGACAAGAATCCGGTCGTTGCGCTCCGCGAAATCGCCGAAGAGACGCTGTCGCCGGACGACCTCAAGGAAGATCTCATCCATTCGCTGCAGAAGCATGTCGAGGTCGACGAGCCGGAAGCCGATGGCGAGGCGATTGCCGACCAGACCGGCAGCGCCGTTGCGGCCACCGATGCCGACGACGCCGAGGACAACGTCACCTTCGATCGCATGACCGAAGAAGACCTGTTGGCCGGCATCGAAGGCCTGGTGCCGCCGGAAAAAAGCGACGATTATTGATCTTAGCGACAACTGCCGACACTTTCGCGTCGGCAGTTTCGTGGCTATCTATGACATGCGCCGTACGCCAGTGCGGCGCATGATTCATTTCAGCATTGCGAGATCCCGCCCATGATGCGTCAGTATGAGCTTGTCGAGCGCGTGCAGCGCTACAAGCCTGACGTCAACGAGGCGCTGCTCAACAAGGCCTATGTTTACGCCATGCAGAAGCATGGCCACCAGAAACGCGCCTCCGGCGACCCATATTTCTCGCATCCGCTCGAAGTCGCCGCCATCCTCACCGAAATGCACATGGACGAGGCGACGATCGCCGTTGCCTTGCTGCACGACACGATCGAGGACACCACGGCGACCAGGGCCGAGATCGACGAATTGTTCGGCCCGGAAATGGGCAAGCTGGTTGAGGGCCTGACCAAGCTGAAGAAGCTCGACCTCGTCTCGAAGAAGGCCGAGCAGGCGGAGAACCTGCGCAAGCTGTTGCTGGCGATCTCGGAAGACGTGCGCGTGCTTCTGGTCAAGCTCGCCGACCGCCTGCACAATATGCGCACGCTCGACCATGTGCCGGAAGCCAAGCGCCTGCGTATCGCCGAAGAGACGATGGACATCTATGCGCCGCTGGCCGGCCGCATGGGCATGCAAGGCATGCGCGAGGAGCTGGAAGAGATTGCCTTCCGCTTCATCAATCCGGAAGCCTACCGCGCCGTCACCGCACGGCTGGCCGAAATCTTCGAGCGCAACAAGGGCGTGCTGTCGGAGATCGAGAAGGCGCTCTCCGCGCTGTTCGACAAATATTCGATCAAGGCCGAGGTCAAGAGCCGGCAGAAGAAGCCGTGGTCGGTGTTCCGCAAGATGGAAGCCAAGGCGTTGTCCTTCGAGCAGCTGTCCGACATCTTCGGCTTTCGCGTCGTCGTCGATACCGTCGAGGACTGCTACCGGGCGCTCGGCGCCATCCACACCACCTGGTCGATGGTGCCCGGCCGCTTCAAGGACTACATCTCCACGCCGAAGCAGAACGACTACCGCTCGATCCACACCACCATCGTCGGCCCGTCGCGCCAGCGCGTCGAATTGCAGATCCGCACCTATCAAATGAACAAGATCGCCGAATACGGCGTCGCTGCTCATTCGATCTATAAGGATACCGGTGGCAAGATGAATGGTGCCGCCCATGCGATCTCGAAGGAAACCAATGCCTATGCCTGGCTGCGGCGCACCATCGAGCAGCTTGCCGAAGGCGACAATCCCGAGGACTTCCTCGAAAACACCAAGCTGGAACTGTTTCAGGACCAGGTATTCTGCTTCACGCCGAAGGGCATGCTGATCGCGCTGCCGCGCGGCGCCACGCCGATCGACTTTGCCTATGCCGTCCACACCGACGTCGGCGACACTTGCGTCGGTGCCAAGGTCAATGGCCGCATCATGCCGCTGATGACGGAGCTGAAGAACGGCGACGAGGTCGAGATCATCCGCTCGAAGGCGCAGGTCCCGCCGGCGGCGTGGGAATCGGTGGTCGTTACCGGCAAGGCACGCTCGGCCATCCGCCGCGCCACCAAGAACGCCATTCGCAAGCAATATTCAGGTCTCGGTATCCGCATTCTGGAGCGCGCCTTCGAACGGTCCGGCAAGACCTTCACCAAGGAAAGCCTGAAGCCGGTGCTGCACCGGCTGGCGCGCAAGGACATCGAGGATGTGCTGGCCGCGGTCGGCCGAGGCGAAGTTGCCTCCACCGATGTCATGAAGGCGGTGTTTCCCGACTACAAGGACGAGCGTGTCACGCTGGTCGCGCCCAAGCAGCGCGAGGAGGGCTGGTCGAAGATCCGCAACGCCGCCGGCATGCTGTTCCAGATTCCGGGCCGCGCCGCACGCAAGGACAAGAACCAGCCGCGCGACGACGCAGTGCCGATCCGCGGTGTGCGCGGCGATCTGCCGGTGCGCTTCGCGCCGGAGGGGGCAGTGCCAGGCGATCGCATCGTCGGCATCGTGCAGCCGGGAACCGGTATCACCATCTATCCGATCCAGTCGCCGGCGCTGCAGGCCTTTGACGACCAGCCCGAGCGCTGGATCGACGTGCGCTGGGACATTGACGAGCGCACCAAGGAGCGGTTCCCGGCGCGCGTCTCGGTCACCGCCATCAACGCGCCGGGTTCGCTGGCCGATATTGCACAGGTCGTCGCATCCAACGACGCCAACATCCATACTTTGTCGATGGTGCGCACCGCGCCCGATTTCACCGAAATGCTGATCGATCTCGAAGTGTGGGACCTCAAGCACTTGAACCGGCTGCTGTCGCAGCTAAAGGACAATTCGAGCGTCAGTGACGCAAGGCGCGTGAATGGGTGAATAGTGAATAGTGAATAGTGAATAGTGAATAGTGAATAGTGAATAGTGAATAGTGAATAGTGAAAGAGGGTGCTCACTACCCTACTACCCTACCACCATTCACCATTCACCATGGACATGGAGTGAACGATGAACACCGATGAAGTGCTGGGTATTTTTCGCGAGGCCGGCGCCGTGCTCGAAGGGCATTTCATCCTGACGTCGGGCCTGCGCAGCCCGGTCTTTCTGCAGAAAGCGCGTGTTTTCATGCATGCCGACAAGACCGAGCGCTTGTGCAAGGCGCTCGCCGAAAAGATCCGCACTGACGTGCCCGGCAGGATCGACTACGTCGTCGGCCCGGCGATCGGCGGGCTGATCCCGGCCTATGAGACCTCGCGCCATCTTGGTGCGCCGGCGATCTGGGTCGAGCGGGAAGGGGGTGAATTCAGGCTGCGCCGCTTCGAGATCGCCAAGGGATCGCGCGTCGTCATTGTCGAGGACATCGTCACCACCGGCCTGTCGATCCGCGAGACCATCGACTGTCTGCGCGCACTTGGCGCCGATGTCGTTGCCGCTGCGTGCATCATCGACCGCTCGGCCGGCAAGACCGATGTCGGCGTGCCGCTGATCGCGCTCGCCGAATATGAAGTTCCGGCCTATCCGGCCGACAGGCTGCCGCCCGAGCTCGCCGCCATACCGGCGATCAAGCCGGGCAGCCGCAATATCTAATGCATGTCGCCCAAAAGTGTGCGGCGGTTTTGGGACAACGACATGCACAAAAACAAGTCAAGAGACGCTGCCGTGGTTGCTGGCATCGATCATTTCGTGCTGACAGTTCGTTCGGTGGACGATACCTGCGCCTTCTATCAGCGCGTGCTTGGCTTCGAGCGCCTCGACGAGCCGGATCGACCAACGGCGCTGCTGTTTGGAATGCAGAAGATCAATGTGCATCAGGTCGGGCGTACCTTCGAGCCGAAGGCCAAGGCGCCGACGCCGGGCTCCGGAGATTTCTGCTTGATTGCTGCCCGGCCGCTCGCCGAGATATGTGCCAACCTCGCCGCCAATGGTGTGGTGATAGAGATCGGCCCGGTCGAGCGTGTCGGCGCTCGGGGCGCGATGATGTCGGTCTATTTCCGCGATCCGGACGGCAACCTCGTCGAGGTCAGCGAATATCGATCCTAAGTGACGCTCCTTAAATTCGCCGCGATCATGCCCTGTTCAGAACGGCGATACCCAAGGCTGGCGCGACCGGCCACCGAGCGGATGCCCTCGGCCTCGTTGTTCTTCGGCCAGCGCATCGCTATATCAAAGTCGTAGTTGCTTTTCGGCGACCGCAGAGCGCAGCATAGGCTGTCGCGCCTGGCTGGAAAGGCCGGCGTGAAGCCATCGACGGAACTAGGAACAGGAACAGAGTGCTTTTTCGACGGCGCAAGCCTGATGGTTTTTTCGAGCGGGTGCGTACTTATTTGTGGCCGCGCCGCTCGTTCTCGCGCTCGCTGCGGTATTTCTCCAAACGCATCCTGCGGCTTAGGGCCACGCCGCATGCCGTGGCCGCCGGTGTTGCGGCGGGCGTATTCGCGTCGTTTTTCCCGCTTGGCTTTCACTTCATCATTGCTGCCATCCTGTGCTGGCTGATCGCCGGCAATCTGGTCGCGGCAGCACTCGGCACGGTCTTCGGCAACCCCCTGACCTTTCCACTGCTATGGGCCGCCTCCTGGGAGGTCGGCAAGCTGATCCTGCATGAACACCTGCCGGCGCATGGCCCGCCCGCGCATCTCGGCGACATGCTGCATAATCTTTCCTTTGCGCAATTGTGGGGACCGGTGCTGAAGCCGATGACGATCGGCGCAATACCGCTCGGCCTGGTTTTCGGCCTGCTGTTTTACGGCATCACCCGCTGGGGCATGGTCACTTTCCACGAGCAGCGCCGCAAGCGGCTGGCCGAAAGAGCGGCAAAGGCTGGAAAAACCGGGCCGGAAGTTCCTGCCGAATGATTATCGGTATTGGCAGCGACCTCATCGACATCAGACGCATCGAGAAGTCGCTGGAACGCCATGGCCAACGCTTCATCCAGCGCATCTACACCGAGATCGAACAGGCGCGGTCCGAAAACCGCGCGGCGCGTGCGGCCTCCTACGCCAAGCGTTTCGCTGCCAAGGAAGCTTGCGCCAAGGCATTGGGCACCGGTATGGCGCAGGGTGTGTTCTGGCGCGACATGGGGGTCGTCAACCTGGCCAGCGGCAAGCCGACCATGGCGCTGACCAATGGGGCGGCAGCGCGGCTGGACGAAATTCTGCCTGAAGGGCACCGCGCGGTGATCCACCTCACCATCACCGATGATTTTCCGCTCGCTCAAGCCTTTGTGATCATTGAAGCGTTGCCGGTCGAAGAAGCGCCACATTGATTGCATCTGACCACCGGCATGACGTTGCCCAGCGCGCGCCGAGACTCTATACCATCCAACGCACAATCGAGGACGACATGAGCGTGGCTGAAAAAACCCAGAAGAAATCCGGCGGACTTGGCGAAACCGTCAGCGTCATAGTCCAGGCCCTGCTGCTTGCGCTGGTCATCCGCACGCTCCTGTTCCAGCCGTTCTCGATCCCGTCCGGGTCGATGCGGCCGACTTTGCTCGAAGGCGACTATCTCTTCGTCACCAAGTGGTCCTACGGCTTCTCCCGCTATTCACTGCCGTTCGGGCCGAACATCTTTTCGGGCCGCATCTGGGGCTCAGAGCCGAAGCGCGGCGACGTGGTGGTGTTCAAGTTTCCGCCGGATCCTTCTGTCGATTATATCAAGCGCGTCGTCGGCCTGCCGGGCGACAAGATCCAGGTCAAGGATGGCCAGCTCTTCATCAATGACGTGGGCGTGCCGCGCGTCAAGGTCGGGCAGATCGACAACCGCGACATCACCGAGGAGAACGGGCCGGTCGATGTCTATCGCGAGACGCTGCCGAACGGCGTCAGCTACGACACGCTCGACCTGACGCAGGCTTCGATCGGCGACAATACCAAAGAGTTCAAGGTGCCGCCCGGTCACTATTTCATGATGGGCGACAATCGCGACAACTCGTCGGACAGCCGCTTCACCGTCGGCTTCGTGCCGGACGAGAATTTGGTTGGCCGCGCCAACCTCATTTTCTTCTCGATCGGCGGCAGCGCCAGCCCGCTCGAAATCTGGAAATGGCCGTCACTGATGCGCGCCTCGCGCCTGTTCCATTTCGTCAATTAGGGCCATGGCGGCGACGAAACGGCTGACCGCCGATGGGCTCGCCGAGGCGCTCAGGGAGCGCACCGGCCACAGTTTTGGCGACCATCAGCGCCTGCAGCGGGCGCTGACCCATGCCAGCGCTCGCGGCAGTCACGCCGGCATCGACTACGAACGTTTCGAATTCCTGGGCGACCGCGTTCTCGGCCTTGTCGTTGCCGATATGCTGCTGGCGGCATTTCCCGACGCCGCCGAGGGTGAGCTGTCGCTGAGATTGAACGCTCTGGTCAACGCTGAAGCCCTGGCGGAAATTGCCGAGGAGATCGGCCTGCCGGAACTTGTTCGCGCCGGTTCGGACGTACGCGGCCTCGACGGGCGCAAGCGCGTCAATCTGCGCGCCGATGCATTGGAATCGCTGATCGCCGTGCTCTATCTCGACGGAGGGTTGGAAGCGGCCCGTGCCTTCATCCACAGATACTGGCAGCCGCGCTCGCAAGCCATTGACGCCGCCCGTCGCGATGCGAAAACCGAACTGCAGGAATGGGCGCATCAGGCGGCAGGCGCAGTGCCGGTTTACATAATCGACAGCCGCGAGGGACCGGACCACGATCCGCTGTTCACCGTCAGTGTCAAGGTCGGCGCCTATCCGCCGGCGACCGGCAGCGGGCGCTCCAAGCGCGAGGCGGAGCAGGCTGCAGCCGCGGCACTTCTGCAGCGGGAAGGCGTCTGGCTCGATCAAGGGAGTGCCGCATGACCGCCACCGAAGCTCCGGCAACAGAAGCTCCCGCTACCCGCTCCGGCTTCGTCGCGCTGATCGGCGCGCCCAATGCGGGGAAATCGACGCTGGTCAACCAATTGGTCGGCGCCAAGGTGTCAATTGTGACGCACAAGGTGCAGACCACCCGTGCGATCGTGCGCGGCATTGCCACCCACAACAACGCGCAGATCGTCTTCGTCGACACGCCGGGCATATTCAAGCCGAAGCGCCGGCTGGACACGGCGATGGTGACGACCGCGTGGGGCGGCGCCAAGGACGCCGATATCGTGCTGCTCTTGATCGACGCCGAGCGCGGCATCCGGGGCGATGCCGACGCCATCCTCGAGCGGCTGAAGGATGTTCGGCAGCCGATGGTGTTGATCCTCAACAAAGTCGATCGGGTCAAGCACGAGACGCTGCTGGCATTGTCGGCTGCAGCCAACGAAAGGGTGCCGTTCAAGCGCACCTTCATGGTTTCGGCGCTGACCGGATCCGGCTGCAAGGACCTGCTCGACTATCTCGCCGAGACCCTGCCGGCCGGACCCTGGTACTACCCGGAAGACCAGATCTCCGACCTGCCGATGCGCCAGCTCGCCGCCGAGATCACCCGCGAAAAGCTCTATCTCAGGCTGCATCAGGAACTGCCCTATTCCTCCCATGTCGAGACGGAGAAATGGGAAGAGAAGAAGGACGGCTCGGTGCGCATCGACCAGACCATCTATGTCGAGCGCGACAGCCAGAAGAAGATCGTGCTCGGCCATAAGGGCGAGACGATCCGCGCCATCGGCCAGGCGGCACGCATGGAAATAGCTGGCGTACTCGAACAGAAGGTGCACCTCTTCCTGTTCGTCAAGGTGCGTGAGAACTGGGGTGACGACCCCGAGCGCTACCGCGAAATGGGGCTCGAATTTCCGCACTGAGCCTGTTTGGGCGATCCGCAGAGCGGCCTGTTGGCCGCCTCAGGTTTCTGAGCGGTCGCCGGGCTGCCCGATCGGTCGACTTGCATATTGAACAGCCGACCGAATCATTCCGGGAGACCATGCGCCGGCCATGTCGGGTCGACCCGTTCCTTATTGGTACCGGCGCGACGGGAAATCCTGAGCGGGTTCTGAAAAATTTGCGATATTTCATGCAAAATCGGCCAGTGGATCGAATGGAACTCCTGCCGATACTGCGACCTCGCGTGGTTCCCGTTTGTCGTCTCTCCGTCATACACCCTGCCTATAGGCTGTGCGAAAGACCCGCTTCCGAGCAAACCGGAACCGGCAGGCAAACAGCCAGATCAGGACATGACCGGGACTTGGAATCGCATCGACCCCATCCGTCAGACCGAGTTTGCAGACGCCGTCGCTGTTGAGATCGAGCGCGTGCTGGCGCGGCAAGGCAAGGTGACGAACAGCGATGCGGTCGTTGCAGCGGGCAGGGTCGCCGGCGCCGTTGCCGCCGCCGTCGCGTTGCTTGCGCCGACCGACATCAGTGCGATCGACACCATGCGGGAAAGATTACCCGGCATGGCGTCGCGTTTCGTGCGGATATTGGCAGCCGAAGCTGCGGAACGCCGTGCCAGGAGGCCTCTGTCGACGGCGCACGACGGCCAAGGGGCAGACATCCAACGCCTGGCCGGAACGGGCGACCTCGACGCGATGCGGGTCGAGGACTGGGCCGGTCGGGTCGCCGGGTCGACGTTCCTGCAGCACAATCTCGGCATATCGCGCTCGACTCTGCATCGCTGGCAGCGCAGCGGCACGGTCGTTGCGTTGCGCACCGGTGGCCGCAAACATGTATTTCCCCTGGCCCAGTTCATCGACGGCAGGCCGGCGCCGGGTATCAAGGAAGTGCTATCCGCGATGCCCGATCCACGGCATGCCTGGTCGTGGCTGATCGGCCCCGCGCCCGGCCTCGCCGGACGTATTCCCATTGAACTGCTCAAACGGGATCTGGTGGCGGAAGTCGTTCTTGCCGCACAGAACGCAGCGATGGCGAAGTCGACTTGATCTCGCTGCCAACGGTAGAAGTCTATTCTAAAAAAAGAACACGCACAAGGAATGTATGTCGGATTCCGATCGGTTTGCCGGCTAATGGCATAAGTATATTTTTGTACAATTGTGACAGTGTCTCGTTTGTGCCGGGGGCAAGTGTGAAGAAAATGTGAAGTGATATTTGTGCAACATGGATTTATTCTGTTACGCAAACATTGATTATTTTTGGAATCGTCATTGAGACTGGAATGCGGATGAATATGTTCGCCGCCTGAAGAGGGGGTGCGGTGCGCGCCTTTTTCGACGTGGGTGAGGCGTTCAGCCGTTCAACCCATGAATCCAAAGCCATTTTTAACTTTGACTGGAGAGGTCAGAAAATGAATATCAAGAGCCTTCTTCTCGGCTCAGCCGCGGCATTCGTCGCGGTCTCCGGTGCGCGCGCCGCCGACGCTGTTGTGGTCGCCGAGCCGGAACCCGCCGAATACGTCAAGATTTGCGACGTCTACGGCGCCGGCTACTTCTACATTCCCGGCACCGAGACCTGCCTGCGCATCGGCGGCTATGTCCGCTATGACGCAAGCTTCGGCGACGCCGGCCGCGTTTTCGATGGCGCGACGACACACGACCTTTTGGACGGTGACGAGCAGCAGACCTGGAACAAGAATGCCCGCTTCAATTTGAAGACGTGGACCGGCCAGGAAACCGAGCTCGGCACGTTGAAGACCTATACCGAGACCCGTTTCAACTTCGGCAATACCAAACGCACCGTGAGCGGTGTTGATTTCAGCGTGCAGGACAACAAGGCGGTTACCCTGAACTTCGCCTGGATCCAGCTTGGAGGTTTCCGCGTCGGTAAGGATGAAACTGTCTATGATTCGTTCATCGGTTACGCCGGCAACGTCGTCCAGGACACTATCATTCCTTACGGCACCAAGGACACCAACCTGATCAGTTACTATTTCGACGGCGGTAATGGCTTTACGGCAGTCGCCTCGGTCGAAACGGGCTCCGGCGCTGACCAGTCGATCGACAGCTACGTTCCGTTTGTCGTCGGCGGCGTGAAATACAAGGGCGACTGGGGTGCGATCACCGCGGTCGGCGCCTATAACAGCACGTCGGAAGAATGGGCCGGCAAAGCTCGCCTCGACGTCAAGCCGATTACTGACCTGACCCTGTTCGTGATGGCGGGCTACGGCAGCGACGACAACGTCGCGAAGAACTTCTACAAGCCGTGGACTGGCAACTTTGCCGTCTGGGGCGGCGGCAGCTATGCCGTCAACAAGAAGACCTCTTTGAACGCCCAGGTCTCCTATACCGACGACCAAGACTTCGCCGTTGCGGCCAACGTCGCCTACACCATCGTTCCTGGTTACACGATCACCGCCGAAGTCGATTATTACGACAATTTCGATGCCGACGATGCCGACGCAATCGGCGGCATCTTCCGCTTCCAGCGCTCGTTCTGATCAAACGACGATCTCGTAAAAAACGGCCCGTAGCGATACGCTACGGGCCGTTTTGGTTTGGCGGCGGATTCGTCGCTCATCTTGATTTCGCCATCCAACCGGTGACAAGCTCTCGTCATGGAATGGCGCGACGAGGGAATCATTCTCGGCACCCGCAAGCATGGCGAAACCAGCGCCATTCTTGAGGTGATGACACGCGCGCATGGCCGCCATCTCGGTCTCGTGCGCGGCGGCCGTTCGCGCAAACAGCAGCCTGTCTTGCAGCCCGGCAATCGCGTCGACCTGTTGTGGCGGGCGCGGCTCGACGAGCATCTCGGCACCTTCCAGATCGAGGCTATCGAGATGAACGCCGCCCGGCTGATGGACAGCGCCGTTGCCGTCTACGGCCTGCAGACGATGGCCGCGCATTTGCGTCTTCTGCCTGAGCGTGACGCCCATGGCGGCCTTTACGAGACGCTTGCGGTGATGATCGCTCATCTCGACGATGCCGATGCCGCCGGCGAGCTGGTGGCCCGCTTCGAGCTGCTGGTACTCGACGAACTCGGTTTCGGCCTCGATCTCAGCCAGTGTGCGGCGACCGGCACCAGGCAGGACCTTGCCTATGTCTCGCCGAAATCCGGCCGCGCTGTGTCGCTGGCGGCGGGCGCGCCGTGGCGCGACAAGATGCTGGCGCTGCCTGCCTTCCTGCAGCGCGGCTCCGGGCTGCGCGCCGATCCGGCGGCGATCGAGGACGCCTTCCGGCTGACCGGCTTCTTTTTGACCCGCCGTGTCTACGAACCGCGCGGCATCGAGCCTCCCGGCGCCCGCGCCGGGTTTCTCGCCGCTTTGCGCAGGCATCATTCACCCGGCCATGAATCCGGCAAGGCAAGCGCCGGGGAAACCGCCACCGGGGAAACCACCAGATGAGCGAAGTTGAACCTGATCCCGAAAACGTTTCGCCGCTCGGCCTTGGCACCATTTCGCAGGTGGGCGAGGCCATGCGACGGCCGAGTTCAAAGCGAATTTGACGCGGCCGATCACGCCAAGGACGGGCGAGGTGGTGTGCGAGGGCAAAGTGGTGCACAAGGGCCGCACGCTGACGGTTTCGGAAGCGGCGCTGAAGGACGCCAACGGCAAAGCTGCTGGCTTTCGGCACCGAAACATGCTCGATCTTTCCGGCCAATCTGGCGGCACGTTGAATGGACCGGCCGTTTGGCCGCCGCATTTGAATGTCACTGAACATTGAATGTCAGTGACAACTGGCCTGGTTTGGGGGAACCGCCATGTTTGAAGGCCTGATTGGCCTCGTCGCCATCATCGTGCTGTTCGTCATCATTTCACGCCAGCAGAGCCGCATCGGCCTGATCGAGCGCGAGCTTGGCGCCTTGCGCAGCCTTGTGCTTTCGGGCACGCCTGCGCTGTCGCCGCAAGCCAAGGAACCGGCTGCAAACGACAGCAAACCGGCGGATGCCGCAATCCCGCTTGCGGTCACAGCCGACATGGCCGTATCGCCACGGCCCGCAGCGGTCGTGTCAGCTACAGAGGCCGATGCCGATACAACGGCGCCGTCCGCGCCGGAGTCGGCGCAACCGGCGGCAGCGGCGAAGGCAGCTCGCCAGTCCGACGTCGAAACGGCGCTCGGTACCCGCTGGGCGGTCTGGGTCGGCGGCATCGCGCTGGCGCTGGGTGGCTTGTTTCTGATCCGCTACACCATCGAGGCCGGCATTTTCGGGCCACGCGTGCGGCTTGTCATGGCGGCGGCACTCGGGCTGGTGCTGGTCGCCGGCGGCGAGTTCATCCGGCGCACCGGCTTCAGGGTGCCGGTGCAAGGTGCTGCCGGTGCCTATATCCCGGCGATCCTGACGGCGGCCGGCGCTTTCATCCTGTTCGGTACCGTCTACGCCGCATACAGCATTTACGGCTTCATCGGCCCGACGCTCGCTTTCACGCTGCTCGGCGCCATCGGGGTGGCGACGATCGCGGCAAGCCTGGTCCACGGTCAGGCGCTGGCCGGCGTCGGCCTGCTCGGTGCCATGGTGACGCCGCTGCTGGTCGCCTCGCAGGCGCCCAATCCGTGGGCGCTGTTCGGCTATCTGGCGATCGTGCTCGCCGCCACCTGCGTCATTGCTCGCATCCGCGACTGGAGGCTTTTGATGGCCGCAGCCTTCGTCGCCACGGGCGTCTGGACCATCTTCTATATGACCGACGCGCCGGGGGCGAACCTTGCCGTCATCCTCTTTATCGACGGGGTGACACTGGCCGTGCTCGCCTTCGTCTGGCTTGGCCGCCGCGACGAAGCGGGCGCTGGCAGCGGCTTCGACTGGCCGTCAATCGCGCCGGGCTTCTTCGTCGGCCTTTCGGCGCTGGCCCTGTTTGTCGATCCGGCCTTCGTCGCCATCCGCGGTGCATTGCCGGGGGCCGCCCTTGTCGCAGCCCTGGTGGCGGTGGCTCTCTACCGGCCGCGGGCGCTTGCACTGCTGCACGCCGCCGGGCTGGCGACGGTACTGGTCTATCTCGGCATCATTCCGCCGACCACGATCGCTTCAGATTTTTCGGGTGGCGCTCTCGGCGTCGACGGCATGCCGGTCGTGGCGTCCGATGCCTTGATGCTCAGGGTCGGCATCGCTCTCGGACTAGTCTTCATCGGCGCCGGCTTTTGGGCGGCGCGCCGTTTTGCGGCCTCTGGCTGGCTGCGCGCCGCCGCATGGGCGGCCTGGAGCGCTGTCGCGCCACTGGTCATCCTGCTGGCGCTCTGGGCTACCTTCGGCAATCTCGACCGAGACCTTGCTTATGCGGCGGTCGCAGCCGTTTTGGTCGGAGTCTTCGTCGCCGGCGGCGAGTGGATAGCGCGCGGCGAAGCGCCGCCGCTAACCGGCGACGCTGCTGTCTCCTTTGCGCTCGGCGGGGCGGCGATTGCCGGCCTGCTGATGCTGCACATGGCCTTTGGTTCCGGCTGGACAACCATCCTGCTCGGAGCAGCCGCCGCCGTGCCGGCGCTGGCGACGCGCTGGCGTAGCTATCCGGTGCTTGGCTGGATTTCCGTTGGTGCGGTGATTGCAGTGCTTGGTCGCGCTGCCTTCGACCCGACCATCGTCGGTGCCGAGTTCCTGTCGAAGACGCCGGTGTTCAACTGGCTGCTGCTTGGATATGGCGTGCCGGCGCTCGCTTTCGGTTTTGCCGCCTGGCAGCTTGCCCGAACCACCAACGGCCGACCGCGCCTCGCAATGGAGGCCGGCGCCGCGCTGTTTGCCCTGCTCACCGTCGCCATGCTGGTGCGCCATGCCATGCATGGCGGCGTCATCGATACGGCTGCTGCGACGCTTGCCGAACAGGCGATCTACACGCTGATCGCCATCGGTGCCGGTGCCATCCTGGTCGCCATCGACATGCGCTCGCCAAGTTCGGTGCTGCGCTACGGCTCGATTGCAGCGGGCGTGGTCTCGGTCGTGTTCATCGTCCTCCAGCATTTTCTGGCGCTGAACCCGCTGCTGATGGATGAATCGACCGGCAGCATTCCGGTGTTCAACCTTCTGTTCCTCGCCTACCTCTTGCCGGCGGTTGCGGCCGGCGCACTGGCGCTCTATGCCCGCGACAAACGACCGAAATGGTATGCAGCGATGCTGGCGATGGTGGCGGCGGTGCTCGGCTTCGCCTATGCCACGCTGTCGGTCAGGCGCCTGTTCAAGGGCGAGTTCATCGGGCTGTGGAGCGGTCTCGGCCAGCTCGAGACCTATACCTATTCGGCACTGTGGCTGGTCATCGGCGTGGCGCTGCTCACCGCCGGTGTCTGGCTGAAGTCGCAGGTACTTCGCATAGCGTCGGCGGCGCTGATCTCGATCGCCGTGCTCAAAGTCTTCATCTTCGACATGTCGGAACTGGAAGGCGTGTTGCGGGCGCTGTCCTTCATCGGCCTCGGCGCGGTGCTCATCGGCATCGGCCTGTTCTATCAGCGGCTGCTGACAAGGGCCGCGAAAGCAAAGCTCGAGACGAGCAATAGCTGACGATTTCAATTTGGCCGGGAATAAACCTGCCACTGGCAGCGTTATTCAGTTGCTTGGGTGACCGGGGCGGCGGACCGCTTCGCGCTGGCCGCTTGCGCCGCGCTGCAAAGGCGCGTTCAATCACCACGGACAGGGCCCCCCAGAACCAGCGGTCATGGACGAAAAGAAGGCAGCAATCCTTGGTGAAATACCGCGTCTGCGCCGCTATGCACGCTCGCTGTTGCGCGACCGCGATTCCGCTGACGATCTCGTCCAGGATTGTCTCGAGCGGGCACTTGTGCGGCTCGACAATTGGCAGACAGGAGAAAGCCCCAGGAGGTGGCTGTTTACGATCATGCATCATTTGTTCATCGACCAGATGCGCAAGGTGAACCGGCGCGGCGAGGCAGCGATGCTGCCGCTCGAGGCGAGCGAGGCGCAGGCAGCACCCGCCGAGCAGGTCGAGAGCATCGCCTCGCGCGAGATCGTCGACGCGCTGCAGGCGATCAGCCCTGACCGGCGCGCGGCACTTGTGATGGTCGCCATCGAAGGGTTTTCCTACGCCGAAGCCGCCAACATCCTTGGGGTTCCCGCCGGCACCTTGATGTCGCGCATCGCGCGCGGGCGCGAGGAACTGCGCGCGCTGCTTGATGATACCGCGCGCCGCCGGTCGATAAGGATCGTCGAGAAATGAGCCGACGCGATTTCTCCGAACGCGACATCCACATGGCTCTCGATGGCGAGTTGCCGGGCGATGAGCGGACGGCCTATGAGGCATGGCTCGAGGCCAATGCCGAGATGAAGGCCAGGAGCGCACGCTACGCCGCCGACCGGGCAGCGTTGCGCGCAGCCTTTAACGGCGTGCTGGACGAGCCCGTCCCGGTGCGGCTGACCAAGGTGGTGCTTGGCGAGGCGCCGGTGGTCAGAGTGTCGCCATCGCGCTCGCGTTGGTGGCTTGCGGCCGCCGCTGCCGCCATCCTGGTGATTGGCGGCGCTGGCGGCTACCTTGCCGGCATCGGCCGCCTCGGCCTGGAAAACACGGCCGAAGACCAGCTTGCCGAAGAGGCGATCGCCGCCCATGTCATCTATGCCGCCGAAAAGCGGCATGCGGTGGAAGTGCCGGCAAGCGACAAGGATCATTTGCAGAGCTGGTTGTCGAACCAGGTGGGTTTGAAGCTCGTCGCACCGGATCTGGCGGCGCAAGGTTTCCAACTGGTCGGTGGCCGGCTGCTGCCTGCCGGCCAGGGCAAGGCCGCGATGCTGCTTTACGAGGACGACAAGGGCGAGCGCATTTCGCTCTTCGTCATCGCCGAATCGGCAGCCAAGGCCAAGGGCACTTATGGGGAAGAAGATGGTCCTGAGGCCGTCTACTGGCTGGACAAGGGTTATGGCTGCGCCGTCGTCGGATCGCTGCCGCGCGAGCAGCTGGCCGCAGTGGCCAAGAGCGCCTATGGCCAGCTTCTGGCGGGCTTGAAAAGCTGAGCAGGATCTCGTTTTTCCGGAGCCGCGCCGATGCCGAAACACGAAGGTCGTTTCAAAGCCTTTGCGCGACCTGCCTGCCTTGAAAACTGTCACAATTCGGCCCTAATCGAGGTGCGATAGCGCTTGCTGAATGCTGGCACTTCGGCTGGTGTGACCGATGTTTAGACTAGGGCAGTTTCCACAACCCAATCGAGGTTTTCTGAGCCCGCATGCCTGCCGAGATTCGCAAGGCCCGCGCGTCCGACGTCGATGACCTCGCCGCCA
This sequence comes from Mesorhizobium sp. M0437, assembly GCF_040321335.1. Taxonomy (NCBI): domain Bacteria; kingdom Pseudomonadati; phylum Pseudomonadota; class Alphaproteobacteria; order Hyphomicrobiales; family Phyllobacteriaceae; genus Mesorhizobium; species Mesorhizobium sp. M0437. The sequence goes on along the minus strand of NZ_JAMYRK010000012.1, from coordinate 70,722 downwards.
TCGAAAAAGCTGTTTTCTCGAGCGACCGCATTTCTCGCCGCTCTTTTCGCCAACTGATCGAACGCGACACCGCCGAACTGCTGGTTGGCGAGAACGATGGCCACGTCGCCGGCTATGCGGTCGTGCTGTTTCGCAAGGGCAGCGGCGTCGCGCGGCTTTATTCGATCGCCGTCGGTCCATTTTTCGGCGGCCGCGGCGTTGGCCGCCTGCTGCTGGAACAGGCTGAAGCCGCCGCTTTCGAGCATGGCCGCATGATGCTTCGTTTGGAAGTCCGCGAGGACAACCCGCGCGCCATCCAGATCTACGAGCAGAGCGGCTACCGCAAGATCGGTCGCGAACCGGGCTACTACGAGGATGGCGCCACTGCGCTGCGCTATGAAAAGACCTTGCGCGGCGACATTCCGGTCGCCACCGAAGTGCCGTTTTATCAGCAGACTTGCGAATTCACCTGCGGACCATGCTGCCTGATGATGGCGATGGCTAACTTCGACCCCGGATTCGTGCCGGATCCGGTTATGGAAATCAGGCTGTGGCGTGAGGCGACGACCGTTTTCATGATGTCGGGGCCGGGCGGCTGCGAACCGTTCGGGCTGGCCGTCGCCGGCTATGAGAGCGGGCTTGCTGCTGAGATCTATGTCTCCTTCTACGGCGCGCTGTTCCTGCAGTCGGTGCGCAGCGAGGACAAGCGCCGGGTGATGGAGCTGGCGCAGGTCGACTTTCGCCGCCGCGCGGAACTTTACGGCATCCCGGTGAATTACCGTTCATTCGGGCTTGACGACATTCGCACCGCGATCGCAGAGGGAAAACTGGTACTGGTCCTGATCAGCGGCTTCCTGATGTTCGGCAAGAAGGTTCCGCACTGGGTATTGGCCATCGGTGACGACGGCGATCATATCCTGATCCACGACCCTTGGGTCGAGGACGAGCGGCAGGAGACGATCCTCGATGCTGCCAACATTCCCGTGCCTTACGGCATCTTCATGAACATGGCGCAATTCGGCCGCGACGGATTGCGCGCCGCCATCACTCTCGGAAAGCGCGACAGCCAATGACCTGGGTCATCCTTACCGGCCGGCAGAACGATCTCGACCAAGTGGCGACGCCGCACAAGATCATCACCAATCGCGACTACCTTGCCCATCCGGCACTGTTTCGCGGTCAGCGGCCGAAGGTAATCAACCTGTCGAACAATTACGGCTACCAGAGCCGCGGCTATTACGCGTCGCTGCTTGCCGGTTCGCGCGGCCATAAGGTCATCCCGACGGTCGAAACGATGATCGACCTGTCAGAACGCAAGCTCTATGAGCACGCGTTGCCGGAACTCGAACTCGCACTCAACAAGTGCCGCAAGGACCTGGGCGGCGCTTTTCCGCAGAAGGTCTGCATCTTCTTCGGCATCGGACCATCCAGGATCTGGGACCGCTTCGCAAAACTTCTGTTCGACTGGTTCCGTGCCCCGGCGCTCGAGGTTCACATCAGGGACAGCGCCGAATGGGCCTCGATCCGCAAGATCGGGTTCCATCCCCTGGCCAGGATGACCGAGGACGAGGAAACGCACTTTCTCCAGTCCCTGGAGACCTACACCAACCGCGAGTGGCGCGACACCAAGGGCCGCACGCCGGCGCGCTACACTTTCGCCACGCTGGTCGATCCGCATGAGGAACTGCCGCCGTCGGAGATTTCGTCGCTGCGCCACTGGGCCAAGATCGCTGAAAAGATGGGCGTCGAAATCGAGCCGATCACCAAGCGGGATCTGGCCAAGCTCGCCAACTACGACGCGCTGTTCATCCGCGAGACCACCTCGATCTCCAATCATACCTACCGCTTTGCCCGCCGCGCCCAGCAGGAAGGTATGCCGGTCATCGACGATCCGCTGTCGATGATCCGCTGCACCAACAAGGTCTATCTCAACGAGCTGATGACCTACAACAAGGTACCGGTGCCGCCGACGGTGATGATTGCTGGCACTTCGGACCTGGAAGTTGCGGCACAGACGCTGGGCTTCCCGCTGGTGCTGAAGATCCCGGACTCCTCGTTTTCGCGCGGCGTCAAGAAATGCGGCACCTTTGAAGAGTTGAAGACGCTCGCAACCGAATGGCTGGAGGATTCCGACCTCCTGATCGCGCAAAAATTCATTCCGACGGAATATGACTGGCGCGTCGGTGTCCTCGGCGGCCAGCCCTTGTTCGCCGTCCATTATCTGATGGCCAAGAAACATTGGCAGATCGTCAATCATAAGGCCAACGGCAAGCCCGACCAGGGCGGCATCAAGACGTTCACCCTGAAGGAAGCACCGGCCCATGTCGTCGAGACGGCGGTGAGCGCGGCGCGCTGCATTGGCGACGGCCTCTACGGCGTCGACCTCAAGGAAACCAGGGACGGCGTCTTCGTCATCGAGGTCAACGACAACCCCAACCTCGACCACGGCTGGGAAGACTCCGGCGAAAAAGACGAGGTCTGGGTGCGGCTGACGCAGTGGTTCCTGGAGCGGCTGGACCGGCCGGGGCGATAATATCCGAACTGAGGGGAAAAAGATGCTGTTCTTCGTAACCGAGGATTTTCGCGGCTGCGACCGCAAGGAGATCTACCGCCGTTTCCGCGACCAGGGCCGCCTGAAGCCGGACGCGCTTCTCGTGCACCACAGCTGGATCGCAGCGGATATGAGCCGCTGCTTCTTGGTGGTGGAGGCCGATGACGTCACACTCCTGCAGCGGTGGGTCATCGAATGGGCGGATCTGGTCGAATTCGAGATCGTTCCCGTGGCGACGAACAAGGATATGGTGGAGGCATTGAGCGGACATCTCTGACCCGTTGGGAACCTCCTGGTTCGCCACAGCTGAATGCCGCCTTCTTCTATCAAGGAATTAACACGCGGATCGAGTGTCATCCCAAGGAGATCTAAGCCGGTTGCCCGCGCTTCCGCGAGACTGTCGCACTTAGCCGGACTGCCGGATCGTCGCGCTCGACTTCAGCAGCCGATTAATGTCCGACGGCTTTGACGGCACCCCGATCAAATAGCCCTGGGCCTCGACACAACCCTCCTTTTGCAGGAATTCAAGCTGCGCTTCGGTCTCGACACCTTCGGCGGTGACGGTGATGCCCAGCTGTGCGCCAAGCCCGATGATGGTGCGCACGATCGCCGCGGTATCGTGACTGTCGATGTCACGGGTGAAAGAGCGATCGATCTTGATCTTGTCGACGGGAAAGCGCCTGAGGTAGCCCAGCGACGAATAGCCGGTGCCGAAATCATCCAGCGCGATGCGGACGCCCAGATCGCGTAGCTGCCTGAGTGTCTTGAGCACCAGATCGCTCTCGTCCATCAGCACCGTTTCGGTGATTTCCAGTTCAAGCCGGTTGGCCGGCACGCCCGAGAACGCCAGGGCCGAGATAACGCTGCGGGCAAAGGTACCGCTTTTGATCTGTACGGCGGAGACATTGACGGCGATGCGCCAAGCCGCCCAGCCTGCCGCGGTCGTGCAGGCTTTTCGCAGCGCCCATTCTCCAAGCGGCACGATCAGCCCGGTCTCCTCGGCGGCCGGAATGAAGTCGTCCGGCCGTACCAGGCCGCGCACCGGCGAACGCCAGCGCATCAAGGCTTCGGCACCGACGATTTCGCCGGAGGCGATGTTCATGATCGGCTGGAAATCCAGCTCGAATTCCCGGCGCGACAGCGCTGCCCTGAGATCGATTTCGAGCGCCCGGCGTGCCCGCACCATCGCGTCCATGGCTGGTTCGAAGAAGCGGTACAGGTTGCGCCCTTCGCTCTTTGCCCGATAGAGCGCCATATCGGCATTTTTCAGCAAAGTGTCGGCGTCCTTGCCGTCATTCGGAAACAGCGCGATGCCGAGACTGATGCCGACACGCATGTCGTGTCTTTTGTCGCGAAACGGCTTTCCGATGATCTCGACGATGCGTTTGGCCAGCTTTTCCGCGTCGCCCGGGCTTTTGAGATTGAACTGGATGATGACGAATTCGTCGCCGCCGAAGCGGGAGACAACGTCCGTTTCATTGCGCAGGCACCGTTGCAGCCGTTCGGCCACGCATTTCAGCAGCCAGTCGCCGGAAGGATGGCCCCAAGTGTCGTTGACTGCCTTGAAGTGATCGAGGTCGAGCGAGAATATCGCCAGCGATCCGTCTCTCGTCTCACTCAGGGCTTGGTCGAGCCGTTCGCGAAGCATCGAGCGATTGGGCAGGTTGGTCAGTGTGTCGTGGTGCGCAAGATGGGTCATGCGCTCTTCCACGCGCCTGCGCTCGGTCACGTCGTCGAACGTCGCGACCCAGCCGCCGCCGCTCATCGGCCGGCGCGCAACCAGCAGCGTTCTGCCATCAGCGAGATGGCGATGCGTTACGTGTGTTTTCCCCGCCCGCAGGCAGGCTTCGATTTGCGAGATTTCGCTGTCGGGGTCGAGCTTTGTATAAATGCCCAGTTCCAGCAGCCGCTTGAACGCATCACGGTGGCTCATACCAAGCGGGAAGTCGGCCGGGCTGACATGATAAAGTTCCAGGAAACGTTCGTTGCGCACGATCAGCTTGCCATCCGCATCGTACATCAAAAGGCCTTGCGACATGTTGGCAAGTGCCGCGTCGAAACGGCGGTGCTGCTCCTTCAACTCCTGCTCGGCGCGCCGTTGCTCGGTGATGTCCTCGTAGATCGATACCCAACCGCCTGACGCCAGCGGCCGGTGCGAAATGTTGACGATACGCCCGTCTGCAAGCGTTTCCTCATAGGTGGAAGGTTTTGCCTGGTCGATATAGGGCTTGCGGATAGCATAGAGTTGCTCAGCGCTTTGCGAGGCGATGCCGATATCCACGCTGTGCTGGAGGATGTCGAAAAACCGGACGCCGGGGCGCACCACTTCGGCGTCGAGGCGAAAGATACTGATGTAGTTCCTGTTGCAGATGATCATCCGTTCATCGGCATCGAACATGCACAGGCCATGCGACATGTTCTCGACCGCTGCCGAAAAACGCTCGTTCTGTTCGCGCAGCTCGTCTTCAATAGGTTGCGGCTGACCAACGCCTTTGGCCCTCTGTCGGCGGACGGACGAACCAGCCTTGATACCGGCAACGGGCATGAGGCAAGCCTATGGACCATGGTTAACCATGGCACTGTTGTCCCTGCCGGTTAATTTACCGTTTTCAGCCGGCTGGAACGGCAGTCTGGCGTCGCGACTTTTCGATCGCCGCAAAGCGTTTGAGAAAGGCATTCTGCGCCCAAGTCACCGAGCGCGGCGTGACGTCGAAGCGCTCGGCGTTGAAGCCGCGCGGCCTGCCGAAGAACTCCGTCGCCTCTGCCGTCGAAAAACCCGCAAGCAGCGTTGCTTCGAAATAAGCGGCGATCTGATCCGCTCGCTTGATCTCCTTGCGCAGTCCCGCGTCGAGTTCGGCCGGCAGTGAAAAGCGCAGATGGATGGCGCGCTGCAGCCTGATCTCGCAATCCCTGTAGCTGCCGCCCATCACGGATTTAAACGGCGAGATCATGTCGCCGATGACATATTCCGGCGCGTCGTGCAGCAGCGCCGCCAGCCGCGCGTCGGCGTCGGCATCCGGCATCAGCTCGCCGACAAGCGTTTCGACCAGCAGCGAATGCTGGGCGACCGAAAAGGCGTGATCGCCTCTGGTCTGGCCGTTCCAGCGTGCGACGCGGGCAAGGCCATGGGCAATATCGGAGATCTCGATGTCGAGCGGCGAGGGATCGAGCAGATCGAGCCGTCGGCCGGACAGCATGCGCTGCCAGGCGCGCGGCGGCGCCCCGGCGCGATCGGCAGCCATCAGGCGTCCTCCGCGCCGATGGCTTCCTGCGGAAAGCTGAATTTCGCCCAGGACGGGATAGCGAGCGACACGGCGACATCCTCCGCCAGGATCGGCAGGCCGGCGTCGAGCGCTGCCTTGACCCGGTCGATGCGGGCAATGGCAAGGCCTGTCCTGGCCGCGGTCGAGCCAAGCGTGCCGACCGGTCGCCCCTCCACGGTCAACTCTGCGCGCGAAGTGGGCAGGGTGCGTCCGGCCGAGACAATCAACACCCGACGCCTGGCAGTGCCGCGATGCTGCATGCGCGAGACGACCTCCTGGCCGACGTAGCAGCCTTTCTTGAAGCCGACACCGCCGATCTCGTCGAGCAGCACGTCATGCGGAAAAGCGTCGCCGAGCTGGTAGTCCGCGCCGCTTTCGGCAATGCCATGGACGATGCGAAAGGCTTGCCATGCGGCAAGGTCGCCGCCATCTGCGGTGTCATCATAGAAGCGCTTGACGGCAGTATCGACAAACCGCGCATCAGCAAACGGTGCTGATTCAAATTGCGAAGCGGTTGAATCGCTTCCCCATGCGACGGCCACAACCGGCTGATCCAGCTTGGCAATTTCGACTTTGGCGCGCAATTTGTAGAGCGTCAGCCGTCGCATGAAATCATCGGCGGTCTCGGTACGGCATTCAAGTCGGAAAGCATTTTCGCCGGCGCGCGAGATCAGGAAGTCGAAAAGGATCTTGCCTTGCGGCGTTAGCAGCGCGCCGGGCTTTGCTTCGCTGCTGCCGAGCACGTCGAGGTCGGTGGTCAGGATGTTCTGTAAAAAGTGCTCGGCATCCGGCCCGGACACGGAAACGAGTGCGCGATCTCTGAGCGGGGCAAAGGGCATGGTGGGAAAACGAGCCTGATCTTGCAAAACTATCGGCCATTACGTAAGCCGCTGGCACTTCCCCCGCAAGAGACCGGATCCGTATGGCCCCCATCTACGATCTCATCCTGACAGGCGGCACCGTGGTCAATCACGACGGCCAGGGTTTTCGCGACGTCGGCATCAATGGTGGGCGCATCGCTGCCATCGGCGACCTCCGCCAGGCGTCGGCCGGTGAGACGATCGACTGCCGTGGGCTGCACATCCTGCCGGGCGTCGTCGACAGCCAGGTGCATTTCCGCGAGCCGGGCCTGGAGCACAAGGAAGATCTGGAGACGGGCTCGCGGGCAGCGGTGCTCGGCGGCGTCACCGCCGTCTTCGAGATGCCGAACACCAATCCGCTGACCACCAGTGAGGCAACCCTTGCCGACAAGGTGCGGCGTGCCACCGGCCGCATGCATTGCGACTTTGCCTTCTGGGTTGGCGGGACCCGCGACAATGCAAAAGACGCTGGCGATCTCGAGCGGCTGCCTGGTGCGGCCGGCATAAAAGTTTTCATGGGCTCGTCCACCGGCGACCTGCTGGTCGAGGACGACGAAGGCGTTGCCTCGATCCTGAGGAACACACGCCGCCGCGCCGCCTTTCACTCCGAGGACGAGTTCCGGCTGCGCGAGCGGCTTGGCGAGCGCATCGCGGGCGATCCGTCCTCACATCCGGTGTGGCGCGACGAGATCGCTGCGTTGCGCTGCACGGAGCGCCTTGTGCGCATCGCGCGCCAGGTCCGCGCCCGGATCCATGTGCTGCACATCTCGACCGCCGAGGAGGTAGGCTTCCTCGAACAGCACAAGGATGTCGCGACCTGCGAGGCGACGCCGCATCATCTGACGCTGAGCGCCGATGATTATGCGCAGTTGGGCACCCTGATCCAGATGAACCCGCCGGTGCGCGCCACGCGCCATCGCGACGGGGTCTGGTACGGCGTTGCGCAAGGCATCGTTGATGTGCTCGGCTCCGACCATGCGCCGCACACGCTGGCCGAGAAGGCAAAGCCTTATCCGGCGTCGCCGTCCGGCATGACCGGGGTGCAGACGTTGGTGCCGATCATGTTGGATCATGTCAACGCCGGCCGGCTGACGTTGCAGCGCTTTGTCGACCTGACCAGCCACGGCCCGCAGCGTATTTTCGGCATCGCCAGGAAAGGCCGTATTGCCGCCGGCTACGATGCCGATCTGACCATCGTCGATCTGAAGCGCCGCGAGACCATCGCCAACGCCCAGCAAGGCTCCAAGGCCGGCTGGACGCCTTATGACGGCAGGCAGGTGACCGGCTGGCCCGTCGGCACCATCGTGCGCGGCCGGCGCGTGATGTGGGAAGGCGAGATCGTCACGCCAAGCCAGGGCAGGGCGGTGGAATTTTCCGAGGCGCTGGCGCGCTAGTCGCCGGCGACGAAGAACGTCCATTGTCCGGTCGGCGTGATGCCGACGCGGTAGAAAATGTAGGCACCGAACTGCTTCATGTCGTCATAGTCGCTGGCGGTGACGATCTTGAACAGCTCGACCCGTTGTCTGGCGTCGAGCTTGTCCAGTGGCAGGGCGAAGAAATAGGGCCAGACATAGAGATCCTGCGGCGTGCCGGCATCGACATGGACAAAACCGGCACTGAGCACTTCTTCCAGGATGGCGAGGATCTCCTGGCCTTCCGTATCGCCCGAAAGGCCCTTCAGGAAGGCGATCGGGTCGCCCTCGATGTCCCCCAGCGACAATTGGGTCATCGTGTCGCCCTTGCCGATCAGCGGCCGAAGTTTTTCGATGTCGCCGCTTTTGCAGGCCTCGACTATCAGATCGTGCATGCGCCTGACCGGTTCCGGCAACTTGGCCAGGTCGTAGACGACTTCGGGCACGGGCGCGTCCGGATCGACATGCGGATTGGCCATGCCGCCATCGTTGGCCGGCCCTTTCGGTTCGGTTTGTTCCGGCTCGTCGGATGGCGTCGGCTGGCTGGCCTGTGGCGTCGTGCCGAGCGGGCCGGGCATCGGCACGGTACTTCCGGGCGGCGACATGTCAGCGTCGGGCGGCGGTGTGACCGGTGAGGGAAGGTCTTCGCGCTTGATCTCGCTGAGGGCTTGAGAGGGACTGCTCGCAAGAAACAGTGCAGAAGGAATCATCGCGCAGGAAGCGGTGAACCAAATGCTGAGGACCAGGCCGCGCGGCTTGCCTGATATCAAAAAATTCACCGCCTGCTACTCCCTGGTTCCAGCCCATCCATGTGCCCGGACATGATGTCCGGCGGCGCGCCGTCGTCAAAGAACGGGGGTCAGTGACGCAGTCTTTCGGGCTCGAAGGCCCCGGCAATCACCTTTTCACGCATGCGATCGAGCAGGGCAAGCGCCGAGGTCTCGCCATTGGTGCGCAGCATTTCGCCGAATGCCGTTTCGAGGGCCGCCTCGGCGATGATTTCCGGCTCGATCCCGGCCGACAATCCTTCTGCCCAGGCTTCGCTGTGGCTTTCCACGGCGGTCAGGCGCTTTTCTTCCCTGACCAGCGCGTCGATGTCGTTGACGCCATGTTCCATTGCGATGTCCACCCTTTCAAGCGGTGATCCGTTGGACAGGGATCAAGCTTGAGTTGTCCCTTTTACACGCAGGCGCAGTAAGTATTTGTAAATGCGACATTTTTTTGGTCGTCGTCTACAAATTCCGTCGCGTCCAGCAAACCTGCGTCCGATCCGTTTCAAACTTAGCCGATTAGGCAGGCCAAGGGGACGGAAACCTTCAGTTTGAGTTAATTTCACATCTGCGCGCTAACGTTTCGTTAACATAGTTGCAAAAGTGCAACATCAGGTTTGCACCAAGACCTCACTCGAGGCAAGCGGAGAAGCGTCGAACGCGTCCGCCGCAACGGCGCCGACCCTTGATGCGGCTTTTTCGCAAAGCGGCTGCCGCCGTCAGTTTCCGTAGCGCGAGGCGATGTCGCGAGACAGCGTCTCGCCTTCCTTCATGTAGCGGCTGATGGCTTCCGTCGCCGAGGCCGTGCATTGCGTATAAGTACCGCCGAACGACCGGTAGCCGCGGTTGAAGCTGGCGATGAAGCGGGCGCGCCGCTCCGGGTTCGGATTTTCCGATGCGATCAGTTTTTCCATCTCGGCTCGCCACCGATCGCCCTTCTCGCCACACAGATTACGCAGGAAATGCAGCGAGCCGAGCACTTCCGCCAGCCGCATCAGCCCGGGCTCGAACGGTGCTTCGGCGGCAATCGCCGGGCGCGCACCGACAACCACACTGACGGCGAGGCATGCGGCGAGAAACGAAGACGTGCGGCTCATGGGTCCTTGTGCTGAAACAATTTGTCGCCTGCAAGGCGATTCTCTGGCTCAGATCTCGCCGTCTTTGTCGGGACCGAGTAGATCGTCGGCAATTTCAAACACTGCATCGGCGAGCGGCATCGCTGTCATTTCGGCCAGCGTATAGAAAGCCGCGGTCTCGGCATCGTCGCTGGCCACCGCCTCGCCGCCAGCATACTCGGCCCCAAACACCGTCAGCCAGTAGTCGACCGGATGCCCGTCGCCGCTGCCGTCGATGTGGATTTCCCGCAGCGGCCGGTAGCTGCGCGCCTGCAATCCGGTCTCTTCCAGCAATTCGCGCTGTGCTGCCTGTTCCAGCGTCTCGCCGGCTTCGACCTTGCCGCCGGGAAAGGCATGGAGACCTTGCGAGGGCGGCCTGGCCCGCTTGACCAGCAGCACCGTGTTCTCGCGCACCACGCAGACCGAGACTGCCGGAATGATCTTGCGTGCTTCCATGGGCTTCGGATCGCTCGATTGGCATAGCCCGTTGTGGACCGGCCGCCGGCGAACAGCTTTAGCGGTTGCGAAAGGCGGATTCCATGGCCACTTTCACATGCCACCAATTCGAGAGCTGAATTCATGTGCGGACGCTTTGCTTTGACGGCCACTCCGGACCAGACCGCCGCCTTTCTCAGCCTAGCGGAACTTGAGGAGTTTCCGGCCCGCTACAACATCGCGCCGACGCAGCCGGTGCTGATGGCGTTTGCCGGATTGCCACAGGCGCCGGGCTCGAACCTGCCCGACCGCCGCTCGATGCTGGTGCGCTGGGGCCTGATCCCGGCCTGGGTCAAGGATACGCGTAACTTCCCGCTGCTGTTCAACGCGCGTTCTGAGGGGGCTTCGGAAAAGGCGTCGTTTCGCGCTGCCATGCGCCATCGCCGCGCCCTGGTACCGGCTTCGGGATTCTACGAATGGCACCAAACCGGTGGCAAAAGAGGGCAGCCCTATTGGGTGCGGCCAAGGCATGGCGGGCTTGTCGCCTTCGCCGGGCTGATTGAGACCTATGCTGAGCCGGGCGGCTCGGAAATGGACACCGGCGCTATTCTGACCGCCCACGCCAATGCCGATACTGCCCATATCCACGACCGCATGCCGGTAGTGATCCACCCCGAGGATTTCGCGCGCTGGTTGGATTGCCGCACGCTCGAGCCGCGCGACGTGGCCGATCTGCTGAGACCCGCCCAGCTCGATTTCTTCGAAGCGATCCCGATTTCCGACCTCGTCAACAAGGTCGCCAATACCGGGCCGGAGATTCAGGAGAAGGGCGTCGTCGAGCTTGAGCCCGACAAGGTCAAGCGCCAGAAGTCCGGCGCGAACGACAGTCAGATGAGTTTATTTTAGCAAAAGCTACTATTACTGGTTCGCCGTGAGCGCCTCAAATCTTTCCCGACGGCATTCTCAGGCAGCGCGCGGCGAAACGATTTTTTGCGCCGGCTTCTTCTTCTTCGCGGTGTGCAGAAGAGCTGCGACGATTGCTGCCGGGCCGATCGCCCGGTAATGGCTGGCGAGCGCCGGTTGCTTGGCGCGGTTGGATTCTTGCTTAGGCATTGTTCTCTTCCCTGGTAACGTCTTCGTGTCTGCGTTTGCTGGCCGAATCCGACCAAATCGTGACGCTTGCTGATCTAGCCGGCGAATGTTTCATCACAGTGCCGACCTGTTTAATAAAATGTTTCAGTGGCTCAATTCCTGTGAGCCAACGATATTTTTGGCGAAGGTAGCGACTTGACGGCAACACCGGGCAAGGCGATAAAGCCGGCCATGAGAACGTCTTTCGCCATTTGTGGCATTTGCATTATTGGCTAGCCTCGCGCTGGTCCTGGACGTTTTCGCCTCATCTCCTCCCAGATTGGACAAACGCCCCGGCCAGCAGGCTGGAGCCGATTTGCGCCTCGGCGTAACCGACTCCATCCAGAGCACGATCCCAGAAGGTCATGCCAAAGTAACGCACCGGGAACGCACGTATGTCTGACGCATCGAAGAGCCTGCGCCTCTACAACACGCTAACGCGGAGCAAGGAGGATTTCTTCCCGATCGATCCGCGCAACGTGCGCATGTATGTCTGCGGCCCGACGGTCTATGACTTCGCCCATATCGGCAATGCGCGGCCGGTGATCGTCTTCGACGTGCTGTTCCGCTTGCTGCGCCATCTCTACGGGCAAGCGCACGTCACTTACGTCCGCAACATTACGGACGTCGACGACAAGATCAACGCTCGCGCGCTGCGCGATTTCGGCGGCGAAATTGCATCGGGCAAGCTGTCGCTGAACGAAGCGATCAGGCGGGTCACCGAAAAGACCGCCGGTCAGTTCCACAAGGACGTCGCGGCGCTCGGTTGCCTGGAACCGACGGTCGAGCCGCGCGCCACCGAGTTCGTCGAGCCCAGGCCCGACGGCAAGGTCGACATGATCTTCTTGATTCAACGCTTGATCGAACGCGGCCATGCCTATGTCGCGGCTGGAGAAGTCTTGTTCGACACCGCTTCCATGCCGGATTATGGGCAGTTGTCGAAGCGCAATCTCGATGAGCAGCAGGCCGGCGCCCGCGTCGCCGTCGATGAGCACAAGAAGAACCCGCAGGATTTCGTGCTGTGGAAATTGTCTTCGCCCGAGGAGCCGGGCTGGGACAGCCCGTGGGGCAGGGGTCGGCCGGGCTGGCACATCGAGTGCTCGGCGATGTCGGCCGCCTATCTCGGCGAGGTGTTCGATATCCATGGCGGTGGTCTCGACCTGATCTTTCCGCACCACGAGAACGAGATCGCGCAATCGCGTTGCGCCCACGGCACCGAAACGATGGCCAAGATTTGGATGCACAACGGTTTCCTGCAGGTCGAGGGCCAGAAGATGTCCAAGAGCCTGGGCAATTTCTATTCGATCACCGAATTGCTGGAGACGGATACCTTTGGCGGCCGCAAATGGCCGGGCGAGGTGCTCAGGCTGGCGATGCTGATGACGCACTATCGCGAGCCGATCGACTTTTCCGTGCGCAAGCTGGAAGAGGCGGAGAATACGCTGCGCAAATGGAAGCGGGCGGCCGATCTGGCGCCGCCGACGGCAAAGCCGGTGCCGGCGGATGTGATCGAAGCGCTGTCGGATGACCTTGCCACCTACGCCGCATTCCAGTTGCTGACGCAGTTGGCTGGTGATGCTGTTGATTTCAACGCAGGTAGCGGCAACGCAGCCGCCGAAGACAACGATGCTGCCGCTTCACTGAAGGCATCGCTTCTGTTCCTCGGCTTCGACATCGCAACAGCCAAGGTGGATGAAGACGCCATTGCCAAGGCGATCGCCAAACGCCTCGCGCTGATCGCCGCCAAGAACTGGGCCGAGGCCGACCGCATCCGCGACGAGTTGCTGACGCAAGGCATCCAGTTGAAGGACGGCAAGGACCCCGTCACCGGCGAACGCATCACCACCTGGGAGGTAAAAAGATGATCGATCATCTCGGCATCACCGTTTCGGATTTCGACGCGTCGAAGGCTTTTTACGACAAGGCGATGGCGCCGCTCGGCGCCTCGCTGCTCTACATGGTGCCGCAGGAATATACCGGCGGCGCCAAGGTCGGCGGCTACGGCCGCGACCGGCCGGTGTTTTGGCTGCATGCCGGCAAGGACAAGCCGAAGGATCATCAGCATGTCGCCTTCACGGCTCGCAGCCGCGCCGAGGTCGTTGCCTTTCACGCCGCGGCGATTGCCGCCGGCGGCAAGGACAATGGCCGGCCGGGCCTGCGCCCGCACTACCATCCGAACTATTATGGCGCTTTTGTTTTCGATCCCGACGGCAACAATATCGAGGCGGTTTGCCATGCCGCGGAGTAGTGCGCGATGAGCCTCGACAACAGACCAGTCTATACAGGCGGCTGCCAGTGCGGCGCGGTGCGCTTCCGCGTCGAAGGAGCTCTCGGCGATGCTTCCGTATGCCATTGCCGCATGTGCCAGAAGGCGAGCGGCAATTTCTACCTGCCGCTGGTCTCGGTGCGCGGCGCAAGGCTGGACTGGACGCGCGGTGAGCCCAAACGCTTCCGCTCGTCCAACGCGGCTTTGCGCGGTTTCTGTGCCGAATGCGGCACGCCGCTGACCTTCGAAGCGCCCGACGGGGTGGCCCTCGCCATCGCCACATTCGACCACCCCGAGGAGATTGCGCCGACCATCCAATGGGGTGTCGAAGCCAAGCTCCCGTACGTGGATCACGTCCACGAATTGCCAGGTGAGGAAACGATGGCCGACGTCTCGCCGGCCTCCTATCTCGCCGATCTCGTCTCCTACCAACATCCCGACCACGACACCGAACAATGGCCGCCGGAGGAAAAATCATGACCGAAACCGTTCGTACCGGCGGCTGCCAGTGCGGCGCCGTGCGCTTCCGCATCCACGGCGCGCTCGGCCGCCCGTCCATTTGTCATTGCCGCATGTGCCAGAAACAGTTCGGGTCGTTTTTCGGCGCGCTGGTGACAGTGCCGAGCGACGGCGTCGAATGGGTGCGCGAGGAGCCGAGTTACTTTCAGTCGTCGGTCAACATCGATCGCGGCTTCTGCACCCGCTGCGGCACACCGCTGACCTACCGCCAGCCCGGCGCGCTGGAGATCGCCATCGGCGCCTTCGACGACCGTTCCGATCTGGCGCCGCAGATCCAGGTTAACTACGCCGCCAGGCTGCCTTGGGTCGAGACGATCTTCGACGCGCCGATCCATGACGACCCGGATTTCTACGCGCGACAGGAATCCATCATCTCCTTCCAGCATCCCGATCACGAGACGGCCAACTGGCCGCAGCAGGGCCTGAAATTATGAGCAGCGAATTCCGTACCCTCTATCCCGAGATCGAGGCTTTCGAGTCCGGCATGCTCGACGTTGGCGATGGCCATCAGGTCTATTGGGAGCGCTCCGGCACCAGAGGGGCCAAGCCGGCTGTCTTCCTGCATGGCGGGCCGGGCGGCACCATTTCGCCAAAGCACCGGCGGCTGTTCGATCCGAAGCTGTACGATGTCATCCTGTTCGACCAGCGCGGCTGCGGAAAATCGACGCCTAATGCCTCGCTTGAAGCCAACACCACCTGGCACCTGGTCGCCGACATCGAGCGCCTGCGAAAAATGTGCGGCTTCGACAAATGGCTGGTGTTCGGCGGTTCGTGGGGTTCGACGCTGGCGCTGGCCTATGCCGAGACCCACCCCGAGCGGGTCAGCGAACTGGTCGTGCGCGGCATCTACACGCTGACCCGCGCCGAACTCGAATGGTACTACCAGTTCGGCGTGTCGGAGATGTTCCCCGACAAGTGGGAGCGGTTTCTGGCGCCGATCCCGGAGGCCGAGCGCGGCGACATGATGGCCGCCTACCGCAAACGGCTGGTCGGCAGCGATCCTGTGGCGCAGGTCGAGGCAGCCCGCGCCTGGAGCCTGTGGGAGGGCGAGACGATCACGCTGCTGCCGGAACCGGAAACCAGCGGTCCCTTCGGCCAGGATGATTATGCCCTGGCTTTCGCCCGCATCGAGAACCACTATTTCGTCCATGCCGGCTGGCTGGAAGAGGGACAGCTGCTGCGCGATGCATGGAAGCTTAAGGATATCCCGGGTACCATCGTTCACGGCCGCTACGACATGCCGTGCCCGGCGCGCTACGCCTGGGCGCTGCACAAGGCGTGGCCGAAAGCGGATTTCCATCTGATCGAAGGCGCCGGCCACGCTTATTCGGAGCCGGGTATCCTCGACAGGCTGATCCGCGCAACGGACATGTTTGCCGGGAAATGACCATGGCTCGCGAGCGCCTTTATCTGTTCGACACCACGCTGCGCGATGGCCAGCAGACGCCGGGTATCGACTTCTCCGTCGAGGACAAGATCGCCATCGCCAAGCTGCTCGACGAGTTCGGCATCGACTACGTCGAGGGTGGCTACCCCGGCGCCAATCCAACCGACACCGCCTTCTTTGCCGAGCGTCGCACGGCCGATGCCAAGTTCGTTGCCTTTGGCATGACCAAACGGGCAGGAGTGTCGATCTCGAACGATCCTGGGCTTGCCGCGCTGGTCCAGTCGAAGTCGGACGCCATCTGCTTCGTCGCCAAGAGTTGGGACTACCATGTCCGCGTCGCGCTCGGCTGCACCAATGAGGAGAACCTCGAGGCGATCAAGGCCTCGGTCGAGGCGGCGCTCACTGCTGGCAAGGAGGCGATGGTCGACTGCGAGCATTTCTTCGACGGCTTCAAGGCCAACCCCGATTATGCGCTGGCCTGCGCCAGGACGGCCTACGATGCCGGCGCGCGCTGGGTGGTGCTGTGCGACACCAATGGCGGCACGCAGCCCTCCGAGGTGCGCGCCATCGTCGAAAAGGTGATCGCCGCTGGCATACCGGGCGACCATCTCGGCATCCACGCCCATGATGACACCGGCCAGGCGGTGGCGAATTCGCTTGCCGCCGTGGATGCCGGCGTCCGCCAGATCCAGGGCACGCTGAATGGCATCGGCGAGCGCTGCGGCAACGCCAACCTGATCTCGATCGTGCCGACATTGGCGTTAAAGCCGGCCTTTTCGGGCCGCTTTGCTACAGGCATTTCGGCAGAGGCGTTGACCGGTATATCGCGCCTGTCCCGCGCCTTCGACGAGTTGCTGAACCGTGCGCCCGAAGCGCAGGCGCCCTATGTCGGCGCCTCCGCTTTTGCTACCAAGGCCGGCATCCATGCCTCGGCGCTGGCAAAGGAGCCGGCGACCTACGAGCATGTGCCGCCAGAGACCGTCGGCAACCGCCGCCGCGTCATGGTTTCGGACCAGGGCGGCAAGGCCAATTTCCTGGCTGAGCTGAAACGGCGTGGCATCGACATGCCCCGGGACGACCATCGCCTCGACGCGCTGATCGCCGTGGTCAAGGAGCGCGAGGCCGAGGGCTATGCCTACGAAGGTGCCGACGCCAGCTTTGAGCTTTTGGCGCGCAAGATGCTGCACGGCCTGCCGGAATTCTTCCGCGTCACTTCGTTCCGCTGCATGGTCGAGCGCCGCTTCGACGCCAACGGCCAGCTGAAGACGGTCTCGGAGGCGATCGTGAAAGTGCTGGTCGAGGGCGAGGAGAAGATGTCGGTGGCCGAAGGCCACGGCCCGGTCAACGCGCTCGACATTGCGCTGCGCAAGGATCTCGGCAAATTCCAGAGCGAGATCGCCGATCTCGAACTGGCCGACTTCAAGGTGCGTATCCTCAACGGCGGCACCGAGGCGATCACCCGCGTGCTGATTGAATCGCATGACGGCACCGGTGCGCGCTGGTGGACGGTCGGCGTCTCCGAAAACATCATCGATGCTTCCTTCCAGGCGCTGATGGATTCGATCGTCTATAAGCTGATGAAGAACCGCGACATGGCGGGCTTGGCGGCGGCGGAGTAAGAAATGGGCTTTTCGATAAGCTGGCTGGGCTTTCGCGGTTACGGGATAAAGGAAGCTGCGGCGTTGTTCGGGCGCGAGATTGGCGATCCATCGGAGATTTTCGAAGCGCCTGTGAACGCCTATGCCAGCGAAAAGAACTGGGCGATCATCATCCTCGATCCCTGCAGCTTTCCGAACCCGCCTCAGCAATATCTGGCCGCGATTTCGCAAGAGCGGGAAATCGTGATCGCGCACATAGAAGAGCATGTAATGTTCGCGCGCGCCGAGCTCTGGCGCGACGGAAGGAACATCTGGAAAGTCTGGCACAGCGGCGACAAGACCGTGCGGGACTTGCATGTCACGGGTGATCTCCCCGCGTCTTTCGAAGCGCTGAAGCAACAGTGTTTTTCAAAGCAGGATGAAGAAGATAGCAAAGGTACAGAGGTCGATCTTGTTTTTGACCTTCCCCTCGATCTTGCGGCGGAACTGACGGGCTTTAGGCACGATGAAGGTTCGCCCGACAACGTCTTTTTCGAACTCAAGGAGAAGCCTGCTCCGCCTTGAGACCGTGTCGTGCCGGGCCTGCAATCACTCTCGCAGACAGCGGCAATTGTTCGACGTTTAGCGGTCGTGTTGAACCATCAGCAAGACTCCATTGATCCATCAGCAATTTGCGATGGTTTTGGGCAAGCCGCTGGCGCATAGCCTTGGGCCATGGCTACCCAAGCACTTCAAATCGATGCCGATACCAAAGCTCGTCGCGGCTTCCTGCTGGCGCTCGGCGCCTACCTGCTTTGGGGGCTGCTGCCCTTCTACATGAAGGCTGTCGCGCATCTGCCGCTGGCCGAAGTTATCGCCCACCGCATCGTCTGGTCGGTGCCGATCGCGGCCGCTGTCCTGGTCTGGGCCCGTCGCACTGCCGATTTCAAAGCGGCAGTTCGTTCGCCGCGCATCATTTCGATGGCGGTGCTGACGGCGGCGCTGATCTCGGTCAACTGGGGCATCTATGTCTGGGCGATCGCGGTCGACCGCACCATCGAGACCGCGCTCGGCTACTACATCAACCCGCTGGTCAGCGTCGTTGTCGGCGCGCTGCTCCTCGGCGAGCGGCTCGACCGCCTGCAGATCGCGGCGGTGGTGCTGGCGGCAATCGCGGTCGCGGTGCTGACCATCGACGCCGGCAAACTGCCCTGGGTGTCGCTGGTGCTAGCCTTTTCCTTTGCCGCCTATGGCTTCTTCCGCAAGACGCTGCCAATCGGCCCGAGCCAGGGCTTCCTGCTTGAAGTGCTGCTGCTGTCGGTGCCGGCACTCGGCTACATCATCTTCCTGATCGCCACAGGACAGGATCATTTCGTCTCGAGCTCGCTGAACGACACCGCCTTGCTGATCGGCTGCGGTCCGGTCACCGCCGTGCCGCTGCTGTTGTTTGCGTTCGGCGCCAGGCTGCTGCGCCTCTCCACCATCGGCATCATGCAATATATCGCGCCGACGATCGTCTTTTTGATCGCGGTGCTGATTTTCGGCGAACCTTTCGGCAGTGTTCAGGGCATAGCCTTCGGGCTGATCTGGGCGGCACTGGCGATGTACTCCTGGTCGATGTTTTCTTCGGCGCGCAAGACCGTTTCCGCATCAGTTCGAGCCGCGTAACGAAGAAAGGCGGCTGGCCCGGTCTTAATGCCGGCAGCCGCGTCTTTCACGAGCGCTCAGCGCTTCGGCCCGAAGCCGGGATATGGCTGCAGCGGCACGACGGCGGCAATATCCATCATGCCGGCCTTGACCAGCGGCAAAGTTGCAAGATGGTGGCGCACGTCGGCATCGCTGCCGGCTTCGAACATCATGCCGCTGCCGGGTATGTCGCCCCGATTCCACACCTGACGCACGGCGCCTTCGGCATAGAGCGTGCGGCGCTGCTCGGCCTCGCCAGGCAGCAGCGGCGCGAAATCGGCGTCGGTGAACTTTTCGGTGTTGCGTGCAAGAAGGGCAAAGAACTGCATCGGAATCTCCTGATGTTGGCGGTTGGAATGGCGGAAATATTCGCTTCTGCTGGCCAGACAGTCCAAGACTGATTAGGCTAAATTTGAGACCTCACGGGACTTGAGCATCGAAGCAACAATGTTCGACCTGCGCCAGCTTCGCTATTTCATCACGGTGGCCGAAACCGGCAACGTCGGGCGTGCCGCCGAATTGCTGCACATCTCGCAGTCGCCGCTCAGCCGTCAGATCATTCAGCTGGAGGAGCAGCTGGGCGTCGCACTGTTCGAGAGGGCGAGGCAGCGTGTTCATCTCAATGCCGAGGGCCGCGCTTTTCTTGCCGAGGCGCGTGCGTTGCTGGCCCATGCAAGACGGCTGGAGGAGCTCGGCCGCAATCTCGCCAGCGGTACGGTCGGCCGTCTCGCCATCGGTTATGTGGAAGGTGCGGTCCATGCCGGGCTTGTCGCTCGGATGCTGCGCCAGTTTCGCCGCGACCGGCCCGAATTTCATCTTCAACTGAAGGGTCAGCGTTCCGCCGCCCAGATCGAAGCGCTGCGCGAACGATCGCTCGATCTGGGCCTCGTCTACACGCCTCCTCCTGCCGACGATCCCGACATCGCCGCCATGCTCATTATGCGCGAGCCGCTGGTTCTGGCGATGCCGGAAGGCGATCCATTGGCAGAAATCGCGGAGATACTGCCGCAGCAACTGGACGGACGCACCTGGATCACGGTGGTGCGCCAGCCTGACGACACCAACCGCAGCCAATTTCTCGCCGCCTGCGCGAAGGCGGGCTTCCTGCCCGACATTGCCTATGAGACGACCGATCCGTTGACATCGTTGGGCCTGGTCAGCGCCGGGCTTGGGCTGGCGACGGTGCAGGCCAGCCTGCGGAGTGCCGCGCCGCCTCAGACCGTGTTTCGCGATCTGCCGTGGTTTGAACGCACCGTCTCGATCCATCTCGCCTGGCGGCGTCAGGACAAGCGTGCGGTCATCGGAGACTTGAGGAAGGCAGTAGGCAAGGAGTGAATAGTGAATAGTGAATGGACAGGCGCCGGTTTGGAAAGTCTTCTACTTCACCATTCACCATTCACCATTCACTCTACATCTTATCAATCACCGACTGCACACCCTCCGTCGGTGCATCGACGGAGGATCCCGCCACCATGATAGCGGCGACGATTGCTTCCGGATCCTCGACCACCAGCGGCTTGACCCGTTGCGCCGTGTGGATGAAGCCCTCCGTTGCCATGTGGTCGAGCAACGCCAGCATCGGATCCCAGAACCCTCCGACGTTGCCGAAGACGATCGGCTTGCGGTGATGGCCGAGCTGCGCCCAAGTCATGATCTCGACGATCTCCTCGACCGTGCCGATGCCGCCGGGCAACGCCACAAAGGCGTCGGATTTCTCAAACATCCTGTGCTTGCGCTCGTGCATGTTGTCGGTGATGACGAGCTCGTCGAGCCGGTTAAGCGCGGTTTCGGTCGCCTCCCGGTTGATCAGAAAGCGTGGAATTATGCCGGTTACCTTGCCACCGGCCTTCAATGCCCCTTCAGCGACGGCACCCATGATCCCTTTAGTGCCGCCGCCATAAATCAGACGCAGGCCGGACTTGGCGATCGAGCGGCCAAGCAGGTGTCCGGCCTTGATATAGGTCTCATCTCGGCCCGAGGACGAGCCGCAATAGACGCAGACAGATCGAATCGTGTTCATGTTATGATTGGTGATAGGGACTATAGGCATGGTCAAGCCCCGGGGCGGGCTTTTTCTTGTCGGCTTTGGCAAAACAGGCTAGACCGAAATTAGGTGGCTAAGGGGCAGGGAAACATGGCAATTAATCCATTGAAGGCGTTTTTGTTCGCGGCTGGCGGCTCTGTCGCAGCGGCGGGAACCGCCTATGTATCGGGCGCACTCGACCCGTATCTCAATTCTACCCGGCCTGCGGAGGTCGCGGCGCTGACGCCGCGGGCTTCTAAACCGGCCGCTCCGGCGACCGAAGACCGGCTGCCGCCTGCGTCTGCCGCGTCCACCGATGCGGCAGCGCCCGCCACGCCGGCCACAGCAGGTGCAATCGTGCCGACCTTCGACATCGTGCGCGTCGAAAGCAACGGCTCGATCGTCGTCGCCGGCAATGCGGCGCCCAACGCCAAGGTCGAGATTCTCAACGGTTCGGCTGTGCTCGGCTCGACGGTCGCCGGTCCCGACGGCGCCTTTGCCATTATTCTCGACGATCCGCTGAAGCCCGGCGACTACACGATCACACTGCGCTCGACGGCTGGCAATGTCGTGACCGCCTCGGCGCAGACCGCCGTCGTTTCGATCCCCCAGAATTCCACCGGCCAGGTGCTGGCAATGGTCGAGGAGCCGGGCAAGCCGTCCGAACTGCTCACTGTTCCGGCCCCTCAGGCGAAATCTGACGCCTCGCCGCCTGTCGGCGAACAGGCGGCCGTTCAGCCACCCGCCACGGGCACCGAATTGCCGGCTGCCGCAGCGCCGGCGCCAGCCGCCCCGGCGGCTGACGTTCCAGCAGCGTCTGCTCCTGCCGCGCCGGCCGCTGTTGAAGCCGCGCCGGCTCCGGCAGCGCCCGCCACACCGGCAGCGCCCGCTACTTCCGCGGCGGAGCGGAAGATCGTCGTCGAAGCTGTCGAAATCGACGGCAACAAGATTTTCGTTGCCGGCGTCGCCGATCCCGGCCGCAAGGTGCGTGCGTATGCCAACGATATCCTGCTCGGTGACGCGAAGACCTCGCCCGACCGCCACTTCCTGGTCGAAGCGACACGCGACATCCCGGTCGGCACCTACACCATCCACGTCGATGCGCTCGATGCCGACGGCGTGACGGTGGTTGCCCGTGCGGCTGTGCCGTTCGAGCGCGAGCCTGGTGAGGCGGTTGCGGCCGTGGCGCCGGCCGAGCAGAAGCCTGCCGGGATAAAACCAGCCGAGCCGAATGCTCCGGCGACCGAAGGCGCACCGGCAACGGCCGCCGAAACGCCCGCAACTGCCCCCGCTCCTACAACCGAGGCCCCGGCCGAAATGGCTGTCGCAACGCCTCCGGGCGAAACGCCCGAGACCGTGGCGCCAAAGCTCGAACATGCCGATGGTGCAGTCATCATCCGCCGCCATGACACGCTGTGGCGGATTTCGCGGCGGGTCTATGGCCAGGGCATGCGCTACTCGACCATCTATCTCGCCAACCAGGACCAGATCAGCAATCCGAACCGCATCTGGCCGGGGCAGGTGTTCAAGGTGCCGGAGAAATCGAAGGAAGGCGAGCCCGCCGATCTCAAGGCAATGGGCGACCAGATGACGACGGCGCCAGTCAAGGCCGAATAGCCTTCTGCCCATCAGGATAGCTTGCGGCAGGGCCAGTCATCGTTTATCGCCGATGGACGATGACCGAATCCCCCCTCGTAACGGACCGAAGCCGCGCGGCAGATGAACGCCCGCCGGCCAACTGCACGCCGGCCAACTGCATGCCGGATAGCCGCGCTGTCGCTGTCCGGCTCGCGGCCCTTTCGCATCCAGCGCGGATCGAAATTCTCAAACACCTTTCCGCAAGCCGTTCCTGCTGCTGTCGCGAGGTCGTCGAGCATCTCGACCTGGCGCAGTCCACCGTTTCCCAGCATTTGAAGATCCTGGTCGAGGCCGGGCTGATCCGCTTCGAGCCTGACCGCCAGCGCTCCCGCTATGAGCTCGACCGCGCCGCGCTCGCCGATGTTTCGGCATCGCTGGCCGCGCTGGTCGATTCCTGCTGCTCCGGCCGCTAAAATCATAAGGTAAACAAGAATGGCCGAGAAAACCGTTTCCGCAGATTCCGGCTCGACCTTCAGAACGTTGCGCAATCTCTGGCCCTATATGTGGCCGGCCGACCGCGCCGACCTGAGGGCCCGAGTGGTATGGGCCACCGTACTGCTGGTGGTCGCCAAGCTGACCCTGGTGGCCGGACCCTATTTCTTCAAATGGGCGACCGACGCACTGGCCGGCGATAGCAAATCGCCGCCGCCGCTGCCGGCCCTGCTGCTGGCGCCGGTCATGCTGGTCGTCGCCTACAATGCGGTGCGGCTGGTGCAGCTCGGCTTCAACCAGTTACGCGATGCCCTGTTTGCACGGGTCGGCCAGCATGCGGTCCGCCGGCTCGCCTTCCGCACCTTCGTGCACATGCACGAACTGTCGCTGCGCTTCCACCTCGAACGGCGCACCGGCGGACTGTCGCGCGTCATTGAGCGCGGCACCAAGGGCATCGAGACGATAGTCCGCTTCACCATGCTGGCGACGGCGCCGACAATCGTCGAATTCGCGCTCACCGCCGGCATCTTCGCCGTCACCTATGGCTGGCTATACGTCTTGGTGATCGCGGTCACGGTGTGGCTCTATGTCTGGTTCACCGTCAGGGCGAGCGATTGGCGTATTTCGATCCGCCGTGAGATGAACGAAAGCGACAATGAAGCCAGCACGAAGGCGATCGACTCGCTGCTCAACTACGAAACAGTCAAATATTTCAATAACGAAACCATGGAGGCCGAGCGGTTCGACCGGTCCACGGCGCGCTACGAGTTGGCGGCGACCAGGACCTGGACCTCGCTTGGCTGGCTGAACTTCGGCCAAGGTGTGATCTTCGGTATCGGCATGACCGTCGTCATGGTGATGTCGGCGCTCGAGGTGAAGGCGGGCACACAGAGCGTCGGCGATTTCGTCTTCGTCAACGCCATGCTCATGCAGCTTTCGGTGCCGCTGAATTTCATCGGCATGATCTACCGCGAAATTCGCCAGGGCCTGACCGACATCGAAAACATGTTCGATCTGCTCGACGTCAAGCGTGAGATCGTCGATCGGCCGGGCGCCAAGCCGCTGGTCGTCGATGCCGGCAGGGTCGAGTTCCGCGACGTACATTTTTCCTACGACCCCAACCGCAAGATCCTGAAGGGCATCAGCTTCGAGGTGCCAGCCGGCAAGACGGTGGCCATCGTCGGACCCTCCGGAGCCGGCAAGTCGACCATTTCGCGGCTTTTGTTTCGCTTCTACGACATCCAGCGCGGCAAGATTCTGATCGACGGCCAGGACATTCGCGACGTGACGCAGGAGAGCTTGCGCGCTGCCATCGGCATGGTGCCGCAGGACACGGTGCTGTTTAACGACACCATCGCCTACAACATCCGCTACGGCCGCGTCGGCGCCAGCGAGGAGGATGTGCGCAAGGCGGCAGAACTGGCCCAGATCGGACCGTTCATCGAGCGGCTGCCCGACGGCTATCGCTCAATGGTCGGCGAGCGCGGATTAAAACTGTCCGGCGGCGAGAAGCAGCGGGTGGCGATTGCCCGCACCATTTTGAAGGCGCCGCCGATCCTGATGCTCGACGAGGCGACCTCGGCGCTGGACAGCCACACCGAGCAGGAGATCCAGGCGGCACTCGACCTAGTCAGCCAGGGCCGCACCACCCTCGTCATCGCCCATCGGCTGTCCACAGTGATTTCGGCCGACGAGATCATCGTCCTGCAGGATGGCCAGATCGCCGAGCGCGGCACCCATGTCGCCTTGATAGCCAAGCGCGGCCTTTATGCATCGATGTGGGACCGCCAGCGCGAGGCAAGCGAGGCCGAGGAGCGGCTGCGTATCGCCCGCGAAAGCGACGAGTTCGGCGTCGTCGTCCGCCGCCGCACCTCGGAGGTGAGCTGAAAATTCGTGCTTGACCTCAACTTAAGTTGAGATCGTAGGCCGTTTTGGATCGCAGCAAAATGCGTCGTTCAAAAACGGAGACAATCGATATGAATGGGATAAATCAGGCAGGTACTGGCGGCAGCGTATTCCGGGTGGACAAGTTTGTCGTTCCGGCCAACGCCCGCGAGGAGATTCTTGCCAAGGTCCGGATGACGCATGAATTGCTGCGCCAGCAGCAAGGGTTCGTCCAGGATTTCCTGCTCGAGCAATTCTCGGGGCCGGGCGAGTTCAACCTCGTGACCATTGTCGAATGGGAAGGGCAGGCCGCCGTCGACGAGGTCGTGCCGATCATCAAGGCCGCGCATGAGCGCAGCGGCTTCAAGCCTCAGGAGACCATCGCGCGACTTGGCGTCAAGGCCGATATTGCCAACTATCAGCGGATTCCCGGGATGTAAGCTCTCTACGGCCAGCCGGCGCCCGGCGCAGTAGCGTCGACGCTGAGCACTTGGCCGGTACGGGCATCGCTGATCATATGTTCGAAGCCGCGCCATTCGGCGGCGACGATGAACAGCTTTTTTCCCTCGCTGCCGCCGAGCATGCAGGCAAAGCAGCCGCGGTCGACATCGACACTTTCGAGCATCGCGCCGCCCTCGCGCACCCGCACGCAATGCCGGTTCGGAACGTCGGCATACCAGGCCGCACCTTCGGCATCGAGGCAGATGCCGTCGGGAAAACCGTTGCCGAGATTGGCCCAGATCCTGCGGTTGGAAAGGCCACCATCGGCAGCGATGTCGAAGGCGGTCAGCCGGTTGGCGTGGGACTCGGCAACGATAAGCGTCTTGTTGTCAGGCGTCACCGCCATGCCATTGGCGAAGGCGAGGTTCTCAGCCACCTGCTGAACCGAGCCGTCAGGCGCGACCAGCACGATGGCGCCGGGGCCGAAATGCTGGCCGGGACCCGGAGCGGGCCCACCACCATTGAAATAGATGTTGCCGCGTCCATCGACGACGATCTCGTTCCACGGGCTCTTTGATAGTTGTCTCAGATCGGCATGGGTGACCAATGTCCCGTCTGCCTCCTGCCTGAGGATCAGCCCTTCGCGGCCGGACACGACAAGCAGGCGCCCGTCCGGCAGCCAGTCAATGGAATAGGGCAGGGTGGCCGGCACGGTGAGCGCGATCTCGCTGTTGCCTAGGGCGTCAACGGCGATGATCTGGCCTGTGCCCCAGTTGCAGAACCACAGCCGGCCGTCGTGCCAGCGCGGTGACTCGCCGAAGGCCAAGCCGTTCATCACCACTTGCACTTGCCTAGCTGCTGATCTTTGCATGGGCCGAGAACCTCCGGGTTTGCGCAAATCGTCATGGCCGAAAGGCCGATGAGAGGCGCTGTCTTGCCAAGGACGGGCGAGAGTGCTGCGTTCCGACAATCGCAATGAACATTTCCGGTTGATCACTTCGGCAGTCCGGATGCTGCTAACGGCATCCTGAAAACGGCGGCGACCGCCACCCCCCGAGCGCTCTCATTGTCGCGTTGCGACCGCGGGGTGTTTCCGCTATTGAGGCCGGACTTGGAACCAAGGTTGCCCTCATCCCATGAGCCTCGTTGACACGATCAAGAATGCGTTCGTTCCGATCCATCGCGAGGGTTATCCCTTTATCGCTGCGTTCGGCGCGGCGACGCTCTTTCTTGGCTACTTCTCCTCGACCCTGTTCTGGATCGGTCTCATCCTGACGGCCTGGTGCGCCTATTTCTTCCGCGATCCCGAGCGTGTCACGCCGATCGATGACCGGCTGGTTGTCAGCCCGGCCGACGGCATCGTCTCGGCGGTTGGCCCGGCCGTGCCGCCGCGCGAGCTTGGCCTCGGCGGCGGCGAAATGACCCGCATCTCGGTATTCATGAACGTCTTTTCCTGCCACGTTAACCGCTCGCCGGTGCGTGGCCGCATTTCCAGGATCGAGCATCGGCCAGGAAAATTCCTCAACGCCGAACTCGACAAGGCAAGCACCGAGAACGAGCGCAACGGGCTGGTCATCGAAAGCCCCAATGGAACGGTCGCCGCGGTACAGATTGCCGGCCTGGTGGCGCGGCGCATCGTCTGCTGGGCCGAGCCCGGCGGCGCCATCGGCACCGGCGAGCGCTTCGGGCTGATCCGCTTTGGCTCGCGCGTCGATGTATTCCTGCCCTCGACCGCGACGCCGCGTGTCGCCGTCGGCCAGACCGCGGTTGGCGGTGAGACGGTGCTGGCGGAATTCGGCGGCGTTGCCGCAACGCCGCTCGTGCGGATCTCCTGACCGGTGGCCCCGCCGTTCAAGAAATTCGAGGCGCATGGCGGCGGTGGCCCGCGCATTCGCGAAATCCCGATGCGCATGGTGCTGCCCAATCTGGTCACGGTGCTCGCCATCTGCGCCGGCCTGTCCGGTATTCGCTTCGGCTTCGAGGGCCGCTTCGAGCCAGCGGTGGTGATGGTGCTGCTCGCGGCCTTCCTCGACGGTATCGACGGCCGTCTGGCGCGAATGCTGAAGGCGACTTCCAAATTCGGCGCCCAGATGGATTCGCTGGCCGATATCGTCAATTTCGGCGTGGCACCGGCGCTGGTGCTCTATGCCTTTCTGCTCGACAGGGCAGGTTCGCCGGGCTGGATCGCCGCGCTGCTGTTCACAATCGCCTGTGGGATGAGGCTTGCCCGTTTCAACGTGCTCGACGAAGAGCTCGACCGTCCGCAGTGGCAGACCGAATATTTCGTCGGCGTGCCGGCGCCGGCGGGTGCGGTGCTGGTGATGCTGCCGCTCTATCTGTTCTTCCTAAGGCTTGGGCTTGAACCCAGCCGCCTGGCAGCCTTCATTGCCACCGGCTTTACAATATTGGTGGCGTTCCTGCTGGTCAGCAGACTGCCCGTCTATTCCGGCAAGAGCGTCAGGATACCGGGCGACAGGGTGCTGCCGATCATCCTCGCAGTCGTCCTCTACGTCCTGCTTTTGATGACCTATCCCTGGTATACGCTGACGGCCTCGGTTGCCGGCTATCTGGTCTTCTTGCCGTTCAGCGTGCGGGCCTATTCGAGACGCGCCAAGCGCGAAGGTGAGAAGGTGCCGTCCTCGGATATTGGCTGACGGATTTGGTGCCAGTTCGCGTTGCGCCTGGGAGTGCATGATTCCAAAAAGGCTCGCAGAGCACGCGGCGCTGTGGAACGCACCTCAAAAACCCCGTTTTCGGAACTTGCTGGGCGGCTAGACCGTTTGTGTTGGTAGGTCCGCCTGAGCGGCTGCTCGTGATACGTCGTCAACCTAGCGCAAGCTGCCGCATCGGGCGCAGAACCATCGGAAAACGAGGAGAAATGGCTGTCATCCTCATCGGCGCGTTACTGACTGTCGCCGGCCTCGTGTATATGGCGATTGCGGCCATCATGCGCGGGCGGCTTAGTGAGCCGGCCGCTGTCTCCACCGCGCCGGACAGTCCGACGCCCAATCTCGCAACACCAGGTCCGACTCTGGAGCCGCGACGACGCGGGCTCCGTTTTCTCGGCCTGTCGCAGAACTGGCCGGGCCTGCTGATGATGGCCGTCGGCGTCATTCTGCTGTTGTCGGTGGTAGTCCTGTAATGCATTCGCGCAAAAGTGTGCAGCGGTTTTGCGATAACGACATGCATAAAAACAAGAATCTAAAGCGCGTCGCACAAGGCCGGTCGAACGCGACGCGCTTTAGAGTTTTCGACAGCAAACCTCAGGCGGCTGCGCTCAGTCCCAGCCGCTCGAGCGCCAGCTTTCTAGTCGAGACATAGTCGGTCTTGCCGGAGCCCAGTACCGGGATCTCCTCGACCTTGACGATGTCGTTCGGCACCATCAGTTCGGCCGCCCCGGCTTTTTTGCCGAATTCCCGCAATTCGTCGGGATCGGCATTGTCGGCCGTGGTGACCAGAACGAGGCGCTCGCCGCGCCGCTTGTCCGGCACTGCCACCACGGCGTGATGCTCTTCCGGCCACAGCGACTGCACCAGCATCTCGACCGCGCCAAGCGATACCATCTCGCCGGCTATCTTGGCGAAGCGCTTGGCGCGGCCGCGAATGGTGATGAAGCCTTCGCGATCGACCGAAACGATATCGCCGGTGTCGTGCCAGCCTTCGAGCGGCTGCAACTCGCCCGGCCGGTCGCCGGTCATGTAGCCCATCATCAGGTTCGGCCCGTCGAGCCACAGCCGGCCGGCGTCGCTGATGCCTTCGACCGGTTCGAGTTTCATGCGCATGGCCGGCAGCAGCCGCCCGACCGTTCCGTCGCGGCCGTGGATGGCGGTGTTGACGGCAACCACTGGTGCGGCCTCGGTCAAGCCAAAACCTTCGATGATCTCGGCCTGGAAGCGCTCGCGGTAAACCCGGCGCGTCTCCGGCTTCACCGCCTCGGCACCGGCCACGACGAAGCGCAGGCTGGAAAAATCGCCGTCCTTGGCGGTGCGGGCATAGTTCGCGAGGAACGTGTCGGTGCCGAACATCACCGTCGGCCGGACCTTGCGCGCCACCTCCGGAATAAGTTTGTAGTGCAGCGGTGACGGGTAGAGGAACAGCTTTACTCCGGTGACCAGCGGCAGGATGGTGCCGCCGGTCAGCCCGAACGAGTGGAACACCGGCAGCACGTTGAGCAGGATATCGGCCGGCGAGATGGTGATGCGGGCTTCCGCCTGCATCGCATTGGCAAGAAGGTTCCGGTGCGACAGCACCACGGCCTTGGGCGTGCCTTCCGAGCCGGAGGTGAACAGGATCACCGCCGGCTTGGCCGCATCCTGGCGCTGCAACGGCCGGCGCCACAGCAAGCCGGCTGTGGCCTTGTCCAGCACGGTCACGCTTGCGCGGACATCCTCCAGCCACAGCAGTTTCGCCCCGCCCTTTTCCACCGCCTCGACGATGTCGGCGAGGTTGGCCTTTTCGACAAAGGCGCGTGAGGAGACCACGGTGCGGATCATTGCCGTGCGGACGGCGGCGGTGACGCTGGCCGGGCCGGCGGTATAGTTGATCATTGCTGCCACCCGCGCTGCCGACAGAAGTCCGACGAACGACAGCACGACGCCATTGGCGTTGGGGAGGAGCAGCCCAACCGCTTCGCCCGGCGCTGTTATTGCCTCGAACCGTCGGCCCAAAACCCTGGCGCCGATGAACACTTTCCGGTAGCTCAGGGCACCGCCGATGACGTCCTCGATTATTGGGTGCGAAGCGCCAACGCGGTCGGCCGCATCGCGCATGGCGAGGAACAGCCCTCGGTCGAGATCACTGCCGAAAAGCCTGGCCTCGGCGAAGCGATCAAACAGCGCATTGGTGTTGGAGGCCTGATCTGGGTTCCGCGCCACCAGCTCGGCGATGGTCATCGGCTCCAGCGCGCTGATCGACAGCTGCGGAAACCAATGGCGCGGCGCCTTGTCCGCCGGCGTCAGCGAGGCCGGCAGGCTGCGTGCGCCGGCAACGAAGATCGGCACGATACGGGCGTCGGCCTGCATGGCGATACGGGTGATGGCGCGAAACAACCGAAACGACTTGACGTCTGGCTCGACCGCATCCGGCAGGTAAACGGCGAGCCGGCCCTTGCCCTTCAGCACCCGCACCAATCTGCGGCTGACGAAGACATGCTCGGCGTTGAAGGCGATGGTGCGGCCGAGCTCGCGCCACGGCTCCAGCCACGGCGATCTGGCCGAAGCCTGGTCGAGGATGTGCAGCGTGTCTTCCGGCAGCAGCGACAGCATCAGCGCCGGCTCGATGCGTGACTGATGCCAGATGACATAGATGACCGGGGCCACCGACCTGCGCGCAATCTTGATGCGCTCGTCGCTGATCCGGTAGGCGAGCTTGAACGGCACGTAGAGCAGCGCCTGGCTCAAACGCAGGCCGAGGCGGAACTTCTCCACCACGCCGATCAGCAGCCAGGCCGCGACAAGACCCGCAAGCAGCGCCAGTGTCAGGATCATCGCCGCATCTCCCAACGATCTCACGTCGCGGCTCTTCACCGGCCGCTTCGGGTGAGAACCTAGCCGAAGTTGGATCAACGTCAATGCGGCTCCATTTTTCCTTCTCTCCTATGGTTTGATTCGCCTATGTTTGATTCGGCTCGGCTGCTTATCGCAGCTACGCCGCTTTCATCCTTCCGCTGATGAAGCGGAATTCCTGCGTCTTGCCGCCAAAGCCATAGGCGGCCGCAGGCACTTCATGCACGAGGGCGTAGCTTTCCTCATGCACCTTACCCAGCAGCCGGCCGAATGCCGCGAAAATTGCCTGTAGATACGCCTCCAGTTCGAGCTTGGTGTTGGTACCGTCGACAACCTTGATGTCGAGCCAGGCCGTGTTGGTGCCATGCTCGGCCAGCGACTTGCCGCCGGCGAACCAGTGCTCGGGGTCGTGATAGGAAATGGCAACAGCTGTGATCGTGGCGTCCTTGCGCAGATGCGTGGCCGTCAGTTCGGTCACTTCCTTGGCAATGGCGGCGGACAAAGCGGCATCGGGCTTGCCGGTAACGCTGACATTGATGATCGGCATGTTTCTTCTCCTCGGTTTCAAGCGGCCTCTTCGCCGTCGAGAAAATCATGCCATCGTCCTTTGATCAAAAAAATCGAATTGTTTTTGATAAACACTTTGATAATATCGAATTGTGCAGTTGTTCGATCCCGACCTCCTCAAGACTTTCCTCGCTTTCGTCGATGGCGGTTCCCTTGCGCGGGCCGCGTCGATCGTCGGTCGCTCGCCGTCCGCAGTGACCGCGCAGATGCAGCGGCTGGAGGATGTTGTCGGCGAACCGCTACTGGTGCCGCAGGGGCGAGGGCGCGGCCTGACGCCGACAGGCGAGGATCTGATCGTTCACGCGCGTCGCATCCTTGCCGCGCACCGCGAGGCGTGGCTGGCCCTCAAAGGCGCGCACGCCGACGGGCGCGTCGCCATCGGCACCACGCAGGATTTCGCCGACAGCGGCTTGCCGCAGCTTCTCAGGGCTTTTGCTGTCAGCCATCCGCGCGTCAGGATCGAACTGCGCGTCGGCCGTTCCGCCGAACTGGCGCAGGCTTTGCAGGCCGGCACCCTTGATCTGGCCATTGCCATGCGGCAGGTGCCGACACGGGACGAAGTCGGTGTGCTCAAGGAACCAATGATCTGGCTTTGCTCACAGAACGGGCTGGCCACCCGCCACGACGAACTGCCCCTGGCGCTGCTCGATCCCCATTGCGGGTTTCGCGAAGCGGCGACCAGTGCACTCGATGCGGCCGGCCGTCGCTACCGCATTGCTGCCGGCAGTGCCAGCCTTGCCGGCCTGCGTACGGCGGTGCACGCCGGCATCGCCTTGACGTTGAGGACGGCGCGCTTCGCTCATTCCGGCATCGTCGAGGCGCCGAGCGATCTTGATCTGCCGCCGGTGCCGGTCGCCGAATTCGCCGTCCGCTTGCGTGAGGATGCCGACCGGCCGGCGCAGGATCTGGCAGCGTTGTTCAGCGGCAACCTGGCCTTGGCCAATTGAGCCAGCAAAGAAAAAGCCGACCTTGCGGTCGGCTTCTGAGTAGGACGGGCCGAGGGGTTTGGGGGGACTTGGGGTGGCCCGTCGCAGCCATAATGCCTGAGCCCTATGATGGTTCCATGACTTTTCAAATTAATTTTCAGGACCGGATTTCTCGTGATCGGACCACCAACTCGCGCTCGGACGCGGCGAGGATTGGTCATGCATCCGCTGCGCGCTGCCTGGCCATCAGCCAGTCGCGGCCGGCGTGAGCGAACACCGCGCAAAGCACGATGGCGCCACCGACCATGCTGGCTGCCGGCGGGATCTCCGCCAGGAACAGGAAGGCAAACAGGATCGCGAATGGCACTTCAGCTGAACCCAGCAATCCGGACTCGGCCGCCGGAATAAGCCGGGTGCCCTCCGTCCACAGGATCGAAGCCAGCGCGAACGAGGCGCCGAAGGTGGCTAGAAGCACAGCGTCCCTGGCCGAGACAGCCAGCGGATCGGCGACGAACCAGCCGAGCGCGAACAAAAGGAATGCCGACACCGCACCCGCCCACACCACCGGCGTGTCGCGGAAGGCGCGCACCATGATCATGTAGAGCGCGCTGCCGATCGTCATCAGCAGCGCCAGCCCGTCGCCGAACAAATGGCCGGTGCCGAAGCCGGACCAGACCATGATTGCCACACCGCATAATGACACAGCGGCGGCGGCAAGCGTCTGCAGCCGGAACGGCTCGCGGACCAACAGGAGGGCCAGCAGCGCGGTGACGAAGGGGGCGGTGGCATAGATGATCGCGACATTGGCGACAAAGGTGAACTTGAACGCCGAGATGAAGGCGATGCTGGCGAGCGCGCCCTCGATCGCCAGCAGCCAGCCGCGCCAGCCGAGCCGCAGGCTGTCGCGACCGTCGGAGCGCTGGTGGCGCCATAGCACATAGAGGCTGATCAGGATCGAGCCGACGAAGCCGCGCCAGCAGGTAATGGTCAGCGGGTCGGCATGGATCGATTTGGTCAGCACGCCGGTGAGGCCGAAGACGGCCGCCGATGCCGAGACCAGGATGATGCCGAGGGTACGTTCGCGGGCGCTTTCCACTGTGCATGGCATGTCCAGCGATCCCGTCATCTCACCAGCCTACGCTGCCCCTTCCTGACACCATAGTGTCAGCTTGAGGCGTCCTGCATCGAAAACAGCAGGTAGGCAGCCCCGCTGAACAGGATTCCGGCAAGAACCCGTTCGCGGGTTTTCACGATGGCGATATCGGCCATATGTCCGGCGGCCTTACGAATGTGTTGCGAGAGACGGTGTGATGGCGTTGGATGCTCCCCGTATCGTCAGGCTATACCGGCGAAACCCTGCCAAGCGCTACGCCAGCGCGGACTTGCGTTTGGGGCAGGCGGCATAGCCGTAAAGCAGCGAAGCCAGGGCAATTATGGGAGACGACAAAATGGATGCGATCGCATTGAAGGCCGTGCAGGCGCCGCTGAAGGAGGCCTATCGCGACAACGCCTCGCGCGCGCTGATTACTCTCCGCGCCAAAGGCTCGATCGACGACCAATCGATCGCCTGCAAGGTCGAGACAGGCAGGGCGATCGCCATTGCGGGGCTGCATCCGGCTACCGGCGGCACCGGGCTCGAACTCTGCTCCGGCGACATGCTGCTGGAGGCACTGGTGGCTTGCGCCGGCGTCACGCTGAAGGCGGTAGCGACGGCGCTGGAATTCAAGCTTGGGGCCGCCACGGTGGAAGCCGAAGGCGACCTGGACTTTCGCGGCACGCTTGGCGTGGCAAAGGATGCGCCGGTTGGCTTCCGCGCCATCCGGCTGACATTTGGCCTCGACCCCGACGAGCCGCAGGAGCGCATCGATGCGCTGCTCAAGCTGACCGAGCGCTACTGCGTCGTGTTCCAGACCATCAGCCAGAAGCCGGAGCTGACGGTAAGCGCGCGACGCTGACGATCTCTCCCTCAAGGGGGGAGATCACGCTGTCCTACTGCGCCGACGGCTCCTCGGCGTCGCCCTCGTCGGCGAAGGGCGAGGCGCTCGGCACGCACTGCACCGACCAGCCGGCCGGCGTCGGTTGCTTCTGGTATTCGGTTATGGCGAAGGCGCACTGTTCGCGGGTGTCGAATGTGCTGGGCAGCACGACCATGCCGCCTTGCGGGCCGGCGATCACCAGATACCAGACTAACGCTACGCTCGGTGCCGCCATGAGTATTTCCTCGCTCTGCTTGTTTTGGGAGTCGCACGATCCTAGCAACTCCGGCCCAGCGGCGAAAGCTGGGCCAAAGCGCGGCGTTAAGCCACGGTATCACAGCCACGTGATGTCGGGTCGTTTTGGTTCAGTTCACCGCAAAACAATAGAACAGGCCGTCGCCGCCGGTGCCCTTCAGCGCTTCCTGGCTGCAGCCACCGCGTGACGCATGCGAGGAATTCCACGATTTGGCGGCTGCCGAGCCATCGAGGCCGGTACGATCGTGATGACCCATCATGGCCACACCTTCTGCTCCGCTCAGCGTCCAGTCGCCGCAGGTCTGGTCGGCTATTTTCGTGCCATCCGGCTTGGAGCCGGTCAACACGTCGTGCCGGTTGGGCGTGTCGCCGCGGCCGTTGACCATTTGGCCCTTTTCGTCGAGTGCCGTCTGTTTTGTGATGGCGTTGGCATCGCTATGCAGGGAAGCGACATCATCGGCGATCTTGACGCCCTCGGCGTTGAACCACGGGCCTTTGCCGATACGGTCGCGTGCATCGGTATCGGTGGTCGAGAGATAGGCGCGCCATGTCTTGCCGGTAACGCCCGCGGCTTCGGCCAGTGAACTACAATGGGCGTCGGCGCCGGCGAGACCGCCGAGATCGGCGCCTTTGCCAGAGCCGACGCTGGTGACGAAAAAGCTCATCGTTGCCTCCTGCGACGACGCGGCGCCGATCACTGCAAGCAGCGCGGTGGCAGTCAAGAGAAGCAGTCTCCGCAAATGATCCTCCGTTTCTCGAATTGTGGCACCCGGACAACGTTGGTGCCGGCGCAATTCTTCCGGCAAAATGCGATGTGTGGTTACTCCGGCTGCCGGTAGGCGACAAAGCGATTGTGCTTGGCCTGGAAGATCAGCCCGGTCTCCTTGAGCGTAGGGCTGGCCAGCGGCACGATTCGCTTGGCGATCTCCGAAGGGTGCGGCAGTGTTTCAGGATCCTCGCCGGGTACGGCCTGCGCCCGCATCGCGGTGCGCGTTGCCCCGGGATCGGCGGCATTGACCCTGAGCGGCAGGTTTTCGGTCTCATGCGCCCATGAACGCGTCATGGCCTCGACCGCCGCCTTCGACGCCGCATAAGGCGCCCAGAAGGCGCGTGCGGAGTGGGCAAGGCTGGAGCTCAGCACGATAGCACGGCCGGCATCGGAAAGCCTGAGCAGCGGGTCGACCGAGCGGATCAGCCGCCATGTTGCTGTGACGTTGATGGTCATCACCTTCTCGAAGGTCTTGGCCTCGACATGGCCGATCGGGGCGATGACGCCGAGCACGGCGGCGTTGGCGACCAGTATGTCGAGCTTGCCCCAGCGCTCGTGGATGGCGCCGCCCAGCCGGTCGATCCCCGCCATGTCGGCAAGATCGAGCGGTACCAGCGTCGCCTGTCCGCCACCTGCCTTGATCTGGTCGTCGAGTTCTTCCAACCCGCCGACGGTGCGGGCAACCGCAATCACATGCGCACCGGCCGCGGCAAGCTCCCTGGCGATGAAATAGCCGATGCCGCGCGAGGCGCCGGTGACGACCGCAACGCGGCCGGAGAGGTCAAGGCTCATACGATGGATTCCGACAGGCAAGGTGAAACCGCCGTGAGGGGCTAAGGGGAGGGAGACAAACGGACCGGCAAGGCCTACGACCCGCCGGCCGCTAACAGCGACAGCGTGCGCACATTGTCGGAGCCTTCGAAGTCGGCAAGCCGGGTCGGATACTGGCCGGTGAAGCAGGCGTCGCAGAATTGCGGCTGCTCGTTGTCGCGGCCGGCCTCGCCGACGGCGCGGTAGAGCCCGTCGATCGACAGGAAGCCGAGCGAATCGACGCGGATGAACTCGGCCATCTCCTCCACCGACATGCGCGACGCCAGCAGCTTCGACTTTTCCGGTGTGTCGACGCCGTAAAAGCAGGAGGCGCGCGTCGGCGGCGAAGCGATGCGCATATGCACTTCCTTGGCGCCGGCATCGCGCACCATCTGGACGATCTTCTGGCTGGTGGTGCCGCGCACGATCGAATCGTCCACCAACACCACGCGCTTGCCTTCGATCATGCGGCGGTTGGCGTTGTGCTTGAGCTTGACACCCATGTGGCGGATCGAATCGCCGGGCTGGATGAAGGTGCGGCCAACATAGTGATTGCGGATAATGCCGAGCTCGAACGGAATGCCCGCGGCCTGCGAAAAGCCGATCGCCGCCGGCGTGCCCGAATCCGGCACCGGCACGACGATGTCGGCCTCGACCGGACTTTCCTGCGCCAGCTCGGCGCCGATGCGCTTGCGCACTTCATAGACGTTGCGGCCTTCGACCGACGAATCCGGCCGCGCGAAATAGACATATTCGAAGATGCAGAAGCGGGTCTTCTGCGGCTCGAACGGGAACAGGCTTTCGATGCCCTTGCTGGTGACGACGACCATTTCGCCGGGCTTCAGGTCGCGCACGAAACGCGCACCGATAATATCGAGCGCGCAGGTCTCGGAGGCGAGAATCCAGGCGCCGTCGAGATCGCCGAGCACCAGCGGGCGGATGCCGAGCGGGTCGCGGCACCCGATCATCTTCTTGGACGTCATCGCCACCAGCGAGAAGGCGCCTTCGACTTGGCGCACCGCATCGATGAAGCGCGAATTCAGGTCGCGCTCCTTGCTGGTGGCAACCAGGTGCAGGAGCGTTTCGGTGTCGGAGGTGGAAGAGAAGATGGCGCCTTGCTTCTGCAGGGCGCGCTGAACGGTCATGGCGTTGGTGAGATTGCCGTTATGGGCGACGGCAAAGCCGCCATCGGCAAGTTCGGCGAAGAAAGGCTGGATATTGCGCAGACCGGCGCCGCCGGTGGTGGCATAGCGTGTGTGGCCGATAGCACGGTTGCCTTGCAGGCTGTCGATGACACGCTGCTTAGTAAAGGTGTCGCCGATCAGGCCGACATGGCGTTCGACATGGAATTGGGTGCCGTCATAAGAAACGATGCCGGCCGCTTCCTGGCCTCGATGCTGCAACGCATGCAGACCGAGCGTTACGATGGCTGCGGCGTCCTGCCGGCCGAAAATGCCGAACACGCCGCATTCGTCGTGGAAATGGTCGTCGGCTTCGGCGGAAAGCACGTCGTCTGCGTCTGCCACTGAGGCTGCCATTGGGGCTCAAGCTCCGCTAAAGTCGCCATATAAGGTCATAGCGCATCGAAAGCAACGCACGTCGTGCGGCGTTCACATGATCGACAGTCTTGAGCCTCGCAAGTCTGTCGAAATCAGTTTGCCGGCGCCGGGTTTGCAGGTGCCGGCGTCGCGGGCGCATTGTCGGCCGGCGGCGCATCGCTGTCGTCGGGTGCCGGCGCAGTGGCGTCGTCGCCGGCGGCAGGGGCTTCCGCTGCAGGCGCGTCGGGGGCCAGAGGCGTCTCGGTGGCCGGCTGATTCGGATTGAGCTTGTTGAGGATGGCGTTTTCCGGATCCTCGGGCAGCAAGCTTTCGAGCTTGGCGCCGATCGATTCGAGCAACGGCTTTGACTTGGCGTTGGCAATCCAGCCTGGAGCCTTGGCGCCCGCCAGCCAATTGAAGAAAAGCAGCGCGACAGCGACGACCAGAATGCCGCGCGCCGCGCCATAGAGGAAGCCAAGTGTACGATCGAGCGCGCCGATCCTGGAATCGATGATCCAGTCGGCGAGCTTCATGGTGATGACCGAAACGACGATCAGCGCGACAATGAAGACGATACCGGCGGCCGCCGCCATGGCGGCCTTTTCGTTGTCGACATAGGGCTGGATGTAAGGCAGCACCGGCTTGTAGAAGAAGAAGGCGGCGGCCGCGGCGGCTGCCCAGGAGATGATCGACAGGATCTCGCGCGAAAAGCCGCGAACCATAGCGAGCATCGCCGAGACCAGGGTGAAGCCGACGAGAATTCCGTCAAGCAGCGTAATCGGCATGTTTTTCGCCCCACTCCGATCTCTTTTTCACGACTCGACGAGCCGCATCACTCTTGCTCGTCGGCGCGGCTGCGCCGAGAGCCGGCTATGCGCGCCACGAGATCGGCAAGCTCGGTGGGCTGGAAAGCGCCGGCTCCGATCCCCCCGACCCCATTACCACCAACAAGTTCCTCGCTGCCCAAGGGCAGAACCGCGCGTCCGAAACCCAGCTTTTCGGCTTCCTTGAGGCGCTGCTGCGCATGCGCAACCGGCCTCACCGCACCCGAAAGGCTGATTTCGCCGAAATAGACGCAATCGGCGGGAAGGGCAAGACCGGTGAGCGAGGAAACCAGTGCCGCCGCCACTGCCAGGTCTGCCGCCGGCTCCGAAATGCGGTAGCCGCCGGCAACGTTGAGATAGACGTCGTGCGTGCCGAAGCGGACGCCGCAATGGGCTTCCAGAACCGCCAGGATCATCGACAGCCGGGCACCGTCCCAGCCGACGACGGCGCGGCGCGGTGTGCCCAGCGTCGATGGCGCCACCAGCGCCTGGATCTCGACCAGCACCGGCCGTGTGCCTTCCATGCCGGCGAAAACCGCGGCACCCGGCGACTTCGCATGGCGCTCACCGAGGAAAAGCTCGGACGGGTTGGCGACTTCCCGCAAGCCCTTGTCCGACATTTCGAAGACGCCGATCTCATCGGTTGGCCCGAAGCGATTCTTGACCGTGCGCAGGATGCGGTAGTGGTGGCCGCCTTCGCCCTCGAAATAGAGCACCGCGTCGACCATGTGCTCGACGACGCGCGGTCCGGCGATCTGGCCCTCCTTGGTGACGTGGCCGACCAGAACGATCGCCGCCCCTGTGGATTTTGCGTAGCGGATCATCGCCTGGGCGGCGGCACGCACCTGGGTCACCGTGCCGGGCGCCGAATCGGCCATATCGGTCCACAGCGTCTGGATCGAATCGAGAATGACCAGATCCGGCCGCTTGCCATCGGCGATGGTGGCGAGGATGTCCTCGACATTGGTTTCGGCGGCGAGTTCGACCGGGGTGTCGGCGACGCCGAGCCGCTGGGCGCGCAGCCTGATCTGCGCGACCGCCTCTTCGCCCGAGACATAGACGATGCGGTGGCCCTTTGCCGCCAGCGCGGCCGCGGCCTGGGTGAGCAGCGTCGACTTGCCGATGCCGGGATCGCCGCCGACCAGCAGCGCCGAGCCGCGCACGAAGCCGCCGCCGGTGGCGCGGTCGAGTTCGCCGATGCCGGAGACGATGCGCGGCGCGTCCTCGATGTCGCCGGAGAGGCTGGTCAGCACCACCGCGCGGCCTTTGCGGGCATTGCGCGTATTGGCCGGGCCGGAACCTATGCCGCCTGACGTGCCTTCCTCGACCAGCGTGTTCCACTCGCCGCAGGCATCGCATTTGCCGGCCCAGCGCTGATGCACCGAACCGCAATTCTGGCAGATGAACTGGATACGGGATTTGGCCATCAGTTTATTGGTTCCAAGAGGTATTTGGAACGATCCCAGTAAATCGGCAAAGCATTTTCGACTGTATCGAAATGAGTGCGGCGCTGGCCGTTGCTCTGAGCCCAATTGTCGTATGCCGACCAACATGCATAGATGAACAAATTTACCGCCAAATCATTGTCTCGCCTGACTGCTTCATGCAGCGTTTCGAACAATCGCCTGAGCGCTAACGAGAGGCGGCGGTCCTGAAGCCGATGCATGAGAAGGAATGCACACCCGATCGCAGCGACAGACGTACTCTGCCGAGAGTCCCCTGACCAAAGTGCCAAAAGGCCCAGAAGATTATCGATGTCGCGAGTCGTTCCCAGCTTCCAAATCCGATAGAGGCCGGTCACTGCCGCGCTTCGCGAATAGTCTTCGACATGCTTGGCAAGGAATTTCCTCACCAATTCAACGTTCTCGGGCGTCGGTTCGCTTGAGTAGCAGAACACCAGCAAACCGGCGTGCGATCCCGTGCGAGAAATTGACCCGGCAGATCTCAAATATTCAGTGAGTTGCGCGCGTTCATCCTCGGAGATGTCATACTCTTCGAATTTTATCCTTTGGTAGATATCGCTAAAGTCCAATCGGCTGCTCCGCGACAATGCCTACTCGAACCGGTCCGGCAAATGATGCTCCTCGGCGAGGTCCGAGAAGCGGGTGAATTCGCCCTGGAAGGCGAGGCTGACCGATCCCGTTGGGCCGTGGCGCTGTTTGGCGACGATGACCTCGGCCTTGCCGCGCATCTCGTTCATCTCGTGTTCCCATTTGATGTATTCGTCGGTGCCCGGCTTCGGCTCGCGGTTCTTCAGATAATATTCCTCGCGGTAGACGAACAGCACCACGTCGGCGTCCTGCTCGATGGAGCCCGATTCGCGCAGATCCGAAAGCTGCGGGCGCTTGTCGTCGCGGCTCTCGACCTGGCGCGACAGCTGCGACAGCGCGATGATCGGCACCGCCAGCTCCTTGGCTAGTGCCTTGAGGCCGGTGGTGATCTCGGTGATTTCCTGGACGCGGTTTTGCGAGGATTTCGCGCTCGATCCCTGCATCAGCTGGATATAGTCGATAACGATGACGTCGAGGCCGCGCTGGCGCTTCAGGCGACGCGCGCGGGCCGACAGCTGAGCGATGGAAATGCCGCCGGTCTGGTCGATGAACAGCGGGATTTTCTGCATTGTCTGCGAGCAGGCGACCAGCTTTTCGAAATCCATCTCGCTGATCTCGCCGCGCCGGATTTTCGACGACGGGATTTCCGTCTGTTCGGAAATAATGCGGGTGGCCAGCTGTTCGGATGACATTTCGAGCGAAAAGAAACCGACGACGCCGCCATTGGCCGCCTTGAACGAGCCGTCCGCCTGCTGCGCCGGGACATAGGCCTCGGCGATGTTGAAAGCGATATTGGTGGCGAGCGAGGTCTTGCCCATGCCGGGGCGGCCGGCAATGATGATCAGGTCGGACGACTGCAGGCCGCCCATGCGGCGGTCGAGATCGCGCAAGCCGGTAGCAACGCCCGACAAATGCCCGTCGCGCATATAAGCCGCATTGGCCATGTCGACGGCGGTCTTGACGGCATCGGTGAAGCTCTCGAAGCCGCCATCGTAGCGGCCGGTTTCGGCCAATTCGAACAGGCGCCGCTCGGCATCCTCGATCTGGTCGGAGGGCGACATGTCGACCGGCGCGTCATAGGCGATGTTGACCATGTCCTCGCCGACAGTGATTAGCGCGCGC
Source organism: Mesorhizobium sp. M0437 (assembly GCF_040321335.1). NCBI lineage: Bacteria > Pseudomonadati > Pseudomonadota > Alphaproteobacteria > Hyphomicrobiales > Phyllobacteriaceae > Mesorhizobium > Mesorhizobium sp. M0437. Next base: position 29,011 of record NZ_JAMYRK010000012.1, on the reverse strand, counting down.
CGCGTCGCCAGATCGTAGATGGCGCGGCCATAGTCGGTGGCGTTGACGACGGTGACGGCCTCGACCGCCAACCGCACGACATATTGCGCCACTGTCATGTCGCCGACCTTCTCGTCGGCCGGCAGGAAGGTCTTCAGCGTGATCGGCGTCGCGATCTTGCCCATGCGGATGAGCTCGGCCGCGACCTCGAAGATCTTTCTATGCAGCGGCTCGTAGAAATGGCCGGGCTTCAGGAAGTCGGAGACGCGGTAGAAGGCATCGTTGTTGACCAGTATGGCGCCGAGCAGCGCCTGCTCGGCCTCGATATTGTTCGGCGCCTCGCGATAGAGCGGTGTTTCCGCCACGCCGAATTTTCGTGCTGCCTCTGCCATGATGTCCCCGGTCCTGATCCCCGTCTCTCGATATCAGAACGAGACAAGTCGGTGATGACTTATCTGCATCAGTCCCCAACCAACCAACTTTGATGCCCGCGATTCACAGCCAGGATCTTTCGGTGGAAAGAATCTCGATTGACTCGAATCAAGATGGCGAGCCTAGCCGTTCTCGGGCGAGAACAAAACAGGAAAACAGCTGCCGGTCATTCCGGCAAGGCATCACCCCAATCCAGTCGCCGCGCGGCCTTGAACGTCTCGCCGTCGCGCTTGGTGAACAGTCGCTCGGCAGCACCCCCATCCTGTTCGCAAAGCTTCAGCAAGACCTTGCCGGACCCCGACTTCGGCGGTGCGATCACTCGCGCTCGAGGCGGAGCGGCCGGATGGCGGGAGGCCGCGACAAAGATGAATTTCTCGTCCTCCCACGGCACCTCGGCATCCTTGGCCAGACGGTGTAGGCGCGAGCGGGCGACGCGGCGGGCGAAATGGCACCAGTCGGGGGCAACGAGCGGGCAGGGCGCCTCATGCGGGCAGGGCGCAAGCACGTGCGCGCCCGCCTCGATCAACTGCCGCCGCACGGCAAGAATACGCTGCCAGCCGGCCGGCGTGCCCGGCTCGACCACCAGCAGCGTGTCTGCGGTCAGCTGCCAGAGCCGGTCGACGAGTTTTGCCAGCGATGCCGGCGCGATCTCATCCAGCACATAGGCTGAAGTCACCAGCTCGGCCGGCTCCAGATCGACCAGGTCGATGGTGATGTCGCCGGTCCGCCAGGCGGTCCTGGCCGTGATCGCATCCGCGGCAAGTGCTTCGCCGACCCTTCGTACCGCGGCGCCGGCCTCGAGTAGCACCGCCTGTTCGAGATCCGGCCAGAGATTGATTGTGGCCCAAAGCACCGTGCCAGGGCCGGCGCCGACATCGAGCAAGGTCTTCGGAGCATAGTCGGGCCGAGACTCGCCCACCGCATCGAGGCTGGCGCGAACGGCCGCATAGGTCGCCGGTAGCCGCGTTGCCAGATAGGCCTTCACCGCCATGTCTTCGGCCATGTGCAGGCGACCGTCGCGCAACTCTGCGCGGTAGCGGTCCGACAGCGTCTTTGCCGCGTGCTTAAGCATCGGCAAAGGCACCTGTTCGAGAAGGCGGTCGACGCCTTGTCTAAGCGGGACGGGCAGTTCCATCGCTTAGGCAGTCCGAGGTGCGAGCAGAATGACCGAGGCGCCAACGATGCAGATCGCGGCACCGGCAAGATCCCAGCGGTCGGGGTGCACGCCTTCCGCCAGCCACAGCCAGGCCAGCGAGGCGGCAATGTAGATGCCGCCATAGGCGGCGTAGGCCCGGCCCGCCGCGCTGGTGTCGACCAGCGCCAGCAGCCACGCGAATAGCACGAGCGAGACGAGACCGGGCGCCAACCACAGCGGCGACTTGTCCAGCCGCCACCACGCCCAGAACGAAAAGCAGCCGGCGATCTCGGCAAGTGCGGCGGCGACGTAGAGGAGGTAGGTCATGAAAAAAGGTCCCGCGTTTAACGGGACCCTTTTCAGCGTGCCGGCCGGCAATGGCAAGTGGCGATGGCGTGATGCCGGCAGTCTACTCCGGATCCGCCACCTTGCGGCGGCGAGTGGGCTTGGCAACCGGAGCCTTTTCGCGACGTCCAAGATCGCGCATCTCCAGCGCCTTCTCGCAACTGGCCATGTAGTCGCGCGTCATCGGCAGCGTGTCGTTCTTCTTGGCAATCTGGATCTGGAAGATCACCAGATCCTGCCAGCGGAAGGCAGCTTCCGAGGCGGCAAGATAGAACTCCCACATGCGGCAGAAGCGCTCGTCATAAATCGCCCTGGCCTTGTCGCGGTTGGCCGCGAAGCGCTCGCCCCAATGCTTCAGCGTCTCGGCATAATGCAGCCGCAGAACCTCGATGTCGGTGACGACGAGCCCCGATTTTTCGATGGCCGGCATCACTTCGGATAGCGACGGGATGTAGCCGCCCGGGAAGATGTACTTGCGGATGAAGGCGCTGGTTGCCCACGGCACGCCGGAGCGGCCGATCGTGTGCAGCAGCATGACGCCGTCCGGCTTCAGCAGCGTCGCCGACTTGTCGAAGAAGGTGCGGAAATGATTGACCCCGACATGCTCGAACATGCCGACGGAGACGATGCGGTCGAAACGTTCATTGAGTTCGCGATAGTCCTTGATGTCGAAATGCACCCGGTTTTGCAGGCCTTGCGCATGGGCGCGGTCGGTGGCGACGCCGTGCTGCTCGGTCGACAGCGTCACGCCCTGTACGTCGACGTCGAACGCCTTGGCTAGATAGAGCCCAAGCCCACCCCAGCCGGAGCCGATATCAAGAACCGTCTGGCCCGCCTTCAGCCTGAGCTTGGCGGCGATATGGCGCTTCTTGGCTGCTTGGGCCTCGTCGAGCGTCATGTCCGGCTGCTCGAAATAGGCGCAGGAATATTGCATGTCCTCATCGAGGAAGAGGCGGTAGAGGTCGCCCGACAGATCGTAATGGCGCTGCACGTTGCGGCGCGCCCGCGACGCCGTGTTGATCTGCTGCAGGCGCCGGAAGGCGTGGCGCAGACCTTCGATCGCCTTCGACCAGGTGGCATCGATACCGCCGCTGCCCATGTTCTGGAAGGCAATCCGCATCACCCCCAGCACGCCGCCCTCGAGAATGTCGAGTTCACCGTCCATGTAGGCTTCCGGCACCGCCAGCATCGGATCGAAGGTTATTGCGCGCTCGGCATGCCTTGTCTTGATGTGCATGTGCACCGGCTCGCCGCTGCCGTCACCGAAAGTCACCATCGAGCCTTGCGGCCCTGTCACCTTGAGATTGCCTGTGCGGACCAGGCGGTCGAGAACGCGTTTCAGCAGAATATTCATGACCAATTGTCCCCTCTCGGCCAGACATGCTGTCCTATTCTGCATCAAGATATAGGGGTTCGAAAAGTTCCATTTGGCATAAAAATGCCCGGGTACGAGGCCCGGGCATTGGTCCAGAATAGCGATTAGCCGGCGAATGCCGACGAATGACGATCAGCCGTTGTCTTCGCCGCCTTCGAACTCCGCATTCGGATCGAAGAAGTTTTCCGGCCGCGCATTATCGTTGATGTCCTCGCCGTAGATGGCTTCGGCGGTGGTCAGTGTTTCGCCCTTGGCCTGGCGCTCGGCTTCGTCGGCCGTGCGGGCAATGTTGAGCGTGATGGTAACCTCGACTTCCGGGTGCAGCGCGATCGCCACATTGGTGACGCCGATGGTCTTGATTGGCTGGTTGAGCAGGATCTGGTTGCGGTTGACCGAAAAACCTTCCGCCGTCACCAGCTCGGCGATGTCGCGCGTCGAGACCGAACCATAAAGCTGACCGGTTTCGCCGGCCGAGCGCACGGCGATGAAGCTCTTGCCGTCGAGCTTTTCTGCAATCTGCGCGGCTTCGGACTTGCGCTCCAGGTTGCGGGCTTCGAGCTGGGCCCGCTGCCCCTCGAACTTCTTCTTGTTAGCTTCGTTGGCGCGCAGCGCCTTGCCTTGCGGCAGCAGGAAATTGCGGGCGAACCCGTCCTTGACCTTGACGGTATCGCCCATCTGGCCGAGGCGGGAAACGCGTTCGAGAAGAATGACTTCCATGGTTTTGTTCCTTCGCTTGGGCGCTATCCTCAGGATCGGCGCCGAGTTGTCTGGAACAGGTCAGGAAGCTGGGGCGTCGCCGCCTGTGTCGCTGTCCTGCCTGTCGCGGCAGTTAGGATCTCTTGTCGAAATCCAACCCGGGATTTGGTGTTCGATCCGGCTACGCCCGTCGTGGCCGGTGAAAAGCGGGCGGCGAACCGCCCGCTGGCTAGACCATGATCCCGAAAAGTGGAAACCGGTTTTCGGATAAGATCATGGTCAACTAATCAGTGTTAGCGGACCACGTAGGGCAGCAGGCCGAGGAAGCGGGCGCGCTTGATCGCCTTGGCGAGCTCGCGCTGCTTCTTCTGGCTTACGGCGGTGATACGCGATGGAACGATCTTGCCGCGCTCGGAGATGTAGCGCTGCAGAAGCCGCACGTCCTTGTAGTCGATCTTCGGCGCATTGGCGCCGGAGAACGGGCAGGTCTTGCGGCGACGGTGGAAGGGGCGCCGGGTTGGGATCTGGTTGATGTCGACCATTATTCTGCGGCTCCTTCAAAGCCTTCGCGCGGACGGCGCGGGCCACGATCGGCACCGCCATCGCCGAAGCTGCGCGGCGGACGGTCACCACGGTCACCGCGATCGCGGTCGCCGAATGAGCGCGGGCCACGATCGCCACGGTCGCGGTCGCCGAAGCCGCCGCGTTCCGAGCGCTCTTCGCGCTTCTGCATCATTGCCGACGGACCTTCCTCATGCGCATCGACCTTGATGGTCAGGAAACGCAGCACGTCCTCGGACAGGCCCATCTGGCGCTCCATCTCGTTGAGCGCGGCCGGCGGGCAGGTGATGTCCATGAGTGTATAATATGCCTTCCGGTTCTTGTTGACCCGGTAGGTGAGGGACTTCAGTCCCCAGTTCTCGACCCGGCCGACGGACCCGCCATTCGCGGTGATGACGCCCTTGTACTGTTCGACAAGCGCATCGACCTGCTGCTGCGAGAGGTCCTGCCGGGCAAGAAACACATGTTCGTATAGAGCCATAGTGTTCGTGCCTTTCTTCGTTTCTCTCCCGGTTCCCGGCGGCAAAAGCCTCTGCAACTTCTCTGACCCGCAATCCTTGCGAAGGCGGGGAAGAAAGGAGCATGACGAGACGGTCGAGAGCGGAGACACGGGAGGCGGAAGCGCTTCTGGCTTCACGCGAAGGTTTCGAAAAACCTCCGGCCCTCCGTTCAGCCCCCAGCAAGGACCGGCAGATTGCGGGCGTCTATACAGGAATTTGACCGCAAAGCAAGGCCAAACGACGGAGCAAACGGCCCTACCGTCCCAGAGCGCCACGGGTCTCGACGGCAAGGCTTGCGGATTCCTGAAACCGGACCTTAACCACCATGCGAAGTTCCAGCACCGGCGGGCGTGGCGGCAACCCGTCGTTCATCATGCGGATGCAAAAGCAAACAGTCTGCGCGAGTTCGGCACCAAGGCGGTTTGGGGACAAAAATGCTTTTCGACAAATTCTGCCGTTCGAAGAGCGGCAACTTTGCCCTGATGCTGGCGTTCGGGCTGCCTGCGGTTCTGACCGCCGTCGCCTTTGCCGTGGACGTGTCCACCTTGATGAGGGCCAAGGTCAGCTTGCAGAATGCGCTCGATGCCGCGAACCTTGCATCTTCGCATCTCGGCGACATCGAGGCTTCGCACAAGGACGTCTTCGACCGCTACTTCCAGACCAATGTCGCCGGCCACAGCGAGTTGAGGAACGCCGAAGCGACGCTTACCGTGGAAAGGGGCCTCAATTACATCCAGACCAAGGCTGTCGCCACGGCGGACGTCAATTTGAACTTCGCCTTCCTGTTCGGCAACGACAAGCGCATCACCGTCGATGCCGGCGCCGTCGAATCGACCAATCAGCTCGAAGTCGTGCTGGTGCTCGACAATACCGGGTCGATGGCCAGCAACGATCGCATCGGCGCATTGCGGACGGCGGCGACGGCCCTGATCGATATGCTCGAAGCGGCGAAGTCGCCGACGCGCAGCGTACGTGTCGCGGTGGTGCCGTTCGTCACCGCCGTCAACGTCAAGGGCGAGGACTACGATCCGGCCTGGATCGACATGGCCGGCAAATCGCCGAACAACGGCGCCAATTTCCCCTCGGTCGGCGGCAAGCGCGTCAACCATATGGATCTGTTCAAGCAATTGGGCGTCGAATGGAGAGGCTGCGTCGAAGCGCGGCCAGGAACCAACAATGTTTCCGACATTTCGCCCGACCAAAACAAACCGGACACCCTGTTCGTACCTTATTTCGCGCCGGACGATCCAGGTAACGCTAGCAATCCAAACAGCTCCTACGGCAATTCAGCGACCGGCTACAACAATTCCTATCTCGACGATACCGTCGTCACCCTGCTTCCCGGCCTCACCAGCGACATGGCGAAGTACAGTGTTTCGACGATGAAGCTGATCAACGACAAGAGAGGCCCACTGACTATCGGCCCAAACCGGGCCTGTCCGACGCCGATAGTGCCGCTGACCGATGATTTCGACAAATTGCGGAAGGCCGTCGGTGAGATGATCGAATGGAACGGCTCGGGGACCAATGTTTCGGAAGGCTTGTCATGGGGGATGCGGGTGCTCTCGCCGGAACCGCCTTACAGCGACGGCGCGCCGTTCAGGGCGTCAGGCACGACCAAAACGGTGCTGCTGCTCACCGACGGCGAGAATGTTGTCTATGGCGCGAAGGATACGCCACAGAAGTCGGACTATGGCTCCTACGGATTCCTGGCCTCGGGTCGGTTTGGATCCAGCGACCAGACCGCGGCTGTGCGCAATGTCGACGATTGGACAACCAATGTATGCAACACATTGAAGAAGCAGGACGTGCAGATCTTCACAGTGCTGCTGCAGGCCGACACCGCAGCCAACCGCAAACTCTACGAGGCCTGCGCATCGTCGCCGTCGGATTATTACCCGACCAACGACGTCAGTCAGCTCGAAGGCGTCTTCCTGAAAATCGGAAGCTCGATTTCGCAGCTGCACTTGACGAACTGAACGACGTCGGCCGCTCTCCCGCCGCCGCTGCTCAACTCGTGTGTGCAGCCACTTTGCCTGTGGTTTCGGGGAAGAAATCGGGCGCCGCATGGCGCTTGCCGAACATCATGTCGTATTGCAGCAGACGGAAGTCGCGGATTGCCGGATCGATCTCTTTCTGACGCGACCAATCGGGGGTGGCGTCGCCCCCCGGTGCCAAAAGCAAATTGCGGTCGATAACGCGGTAGCGCTCTCGCAACTGTCCGAGGAAGCCGGTGTAATAGGGATGGCTGATGCCGGCTGTCTTCAGGATATGGTAGGGCAGGAAGGACGGGCTGACGGCGCCCAGATCCTCGGTCGGGCCGCTGCGATTCGACCAGACGATCAGCGGCGTCTGGTGGTGCAGCAGCATCTGGTCGGCCGCCTCCTTGCGCGGCGCAACATTGTCCTTCAGGAAGCCGGTCTCGACGTAGACCGGCCCAAGCGGCGGCAGATGGTCGCCGAAGAACGCGATGACGGTCGGCCGCTCGCGTTTCTTCGCCCATTCGATCAGCCGCTCGAGGCCGCGGTCCGCGTCGGAAGAGCCTTCGGCATAGCTCAACAGCGATTCACGCGCCCATTGGCTGATCGGCGCCTGCACCTTGTGGGTCGGATTGTTATAGCGATACGGCTCATACGGCCCGTGGTTCTGCAGGCTGACGGCGAAAAAGAACACCGGCTCGGCGCTGGTATCGGCTTCGTGGATGATCTCGTCGGTCATCGCAGCGTCCGACGCGAGCGGTCCGCGCTTCTGCATGGGCGGCAACGTCTCCTCGGACTTGAAGTCGTTGAAGCCGAAATCGGCATAGACGGCCCCCCGGTTCCAGAACCAGTTAGTGCCGGGATGGATGGCGCGCGCCCGGTAGCCCTGACTTTTCAGGAAGGTCGCCAGCGAGGGAGTCGGTGTCCGCACATATTGCTGGTAGGGAATGCTGCCCGCCGGCAGGAAGGCGTTGGAAAAGCCGGTCAGGGCCTCGAACTCGATGTTGGCCGTCATGCCGCCGAACTCGGGCGAGAACATGTAACCCGTGCGCAGTGCCCGCACATTGGGGATAGGGTCGGGTGTGATGGTGACGCCGGGTAGCTTGGTCGGATCCCAGAAGGATTCGCTCATGACGACGATGATGTCGGGCTTCTCGGCAGGTACCGAGGCGGTCACCTGCGGTTTGCCGATCGCTTCGATCGCCTTGTCGGAATAGCCGGGCGGCGCCGAGACATGCGCCATCGGAACGTTAAGCGCGAAGGCGAGCGCAAAACCGTTCGAGGCATAGTTTTCCTTCTGGTCCCACATGATCGGGATGATCTGCAGCCGGTCGCGCGTCCACGAGAAAGTGGCATAGTCCATGATGGAAACGAAGAAGGCGATCAGCGGTACTGTCAGCGTCAGCCGGGCAAGGCGGCCCTTGTGGCTGAGCGCCGGAACGCGGCGGCGCCATAGCCGCCAGCCATAGACGAGCAGCGACAGCCCGCCGACGATGCCGATCGCCAGGGCAATGGCGGTTCCCGGGCGATCGCGTACCAGAAGCGGCATCAGTGCCACGATCTGCCGGGAATAAAGGAAATCGGTCGGATAGAGCGGATCGCCGAGATACAGCGACTTCTGGTGGCCGACGAACGCCAGCGACAATGTCAGCGGCGCGACGATCATCAGGCTCTGATGACTGCGGCCGAGCACGGCGTCGAGGCCGATGAGGATCAGCGCAAAAATGATGATCGTGGTCCAGCCGGGTTTGAAAGGCTGCAGAAAGAAATCAATGGTGCCGGCAAAGTTGCCGCGCACGATCAGTTCGATGGCAAACACAAGGATGGCCGCAGCCAGCAAGCTGATAAGGCCATAGCGGATGACAGGCCATTTGCGCGCCGGCAGATAGCCGGTCGACGGATCGCCTTCAAGAAACTGGGGCGCCGCCTCGGCTGCGCTCTGCTTGGTCTTTGCCACTTCAATAGTTCCCCGGCCCGCAACAAAAGCGTCACTCGATTGTCATCGAACTGTCACGCAAAGCCTAGCGCCTGTGGCGGAAATAAGAAGAGCCAGCAAACAAATCGTGAGCGGTTTTCATCATGAGTGATCGCCAAAAAGCCTGCCGAAACAGGCACTCGGCCGATATTACGCGATCAAGGTTGGACTTGACTTGGCCGCACGCCTTGCGTCACAGGCAACGTGAACCAGCAGCTGGGAGCCGCCGATGGCCATCGCATTCACCTTTCCGGGGCAGGGCAGCCAGGCTGTCGGCATGGGCAAGGACCTCGCCGATACCTTTGTGGAATCGCGGCGGATCTTCGAGGAAGTTGACGACGCGCTCGGCGAAAACCTATCGAAGCTGATCTGGGAAGGCCCGGAAGAGACGCTGACGCTGACCGCCAACGCCCAGCCGGCGCTGATGGCGGTGTCGCTTGCCGCAATCCGGGCGCTGGAGGCGCGCGGCTTCTCCCTGAACGGCAAGGTCACCTATGTCGCCGGCCACTCGCTCGGCGAATATTCGGCACTTGCGGCCGCAGGTTTCGTTTCGGTCGCCGACGCCGCCCGGCTGTTGCGCATCCGCGGCAATGCCATGCAGGCGGCTGTGCCGGCCGGCGAGGGCGCCATGGCGGCGATCATCGGGCTGGAACAGGCCGACGTCGAAGCCGCTTGCGCAGAGGCCGCCCAGGGCGCCGCCAAAGATCCCGCACAAGCCTTGGTTTGCCAGATCGCCAATGACAATGGCGGCGGCCAGCTGGTGATCTCCGGCGCCAGGCCAGCGGTCGAACTGGCGGCGAGGCTATGCACGGAGAAGGGCGCCAAGCGGGCGCTGATGCTGCAGGTCTCGGCGCCCTTCCATTCGGCATTGATGAAGCCTGCGGCCGAGATCATGCGGGAGGCGCTGGCCGCCGTGACGAAGAGTGCGCCGGTCGTGCCGCTGGTCTCCAATGTTACGGTGACCCCGACGAGCGATCCCGACGAGATCGCCCGCCGACTCGTCGAACAGGTGATCGGGCGCGTGCGCTGGCGCGAAACGGTGGAGTGGTTCGGCAGCAACGGCGTTGTGACGCTTTACGAAGTGGGCGCCGGCAAGGTGCTGTCGGGGCTGGCCCGCCGCATCAACCGCGACATTGCCACCAGCAGCATCGGATCGGCGGCGGAGGTCGAGACGGCACTTGCCGCCTTGGGTGACCACGTAGCTTGAATTCATCAGTGCTTGCCGCTACATGAATACATGTATCGCAACAAGGTGCGGCATGCCCACATCGATCCGCCTTTCTCCTGAAGTCGAGCAGCGCCTGGATTTTCTCGCGGCCAAGACTGGTCGCAGCAAGGCCTACTATCTGCGCGAGCTCATTGAACGTGGTCTGGAGGACTTGGAGGATTACTACCTGGCTGCCGAAGTCGTTGAGCGGATCAGGCGTGGTGAAGAAGACGTCATGAGAGCCGAGGACTTCTGGCGTGGCCTGGACGCTTGAATACGCCCACTCGGCGCGAAAATTTGTCGAAAAACTGGATCCGCAGACACGTCACCGTATCCGTGATTTTATTGAAAACCGCATTGCCGTTCTCGACAACCCGCGTGAACTCGGCAAACCGCTGAAGGGCCCGCTCGCAACCTTTTGGAGATATCGCGTCGGGGATTATCGCATCATTTGCGATGTGCAGGATAACCGGCTCGTCATTCTGGTGGTAACCATAGGCCACCGCGGCAACGTTTACAGATAGCCGAACTCACCGGCCCGTATGATTGGCCAGTACGATTTGGGAAGAGGATAAAGCATGTTCGAATTGACCGGCCGCAAGGCGCTCGTCACCGGCGCATCGGGAGGTATAGGCGAGGCGATCGCCCGCGTGCTGCACGGCCAGGGCGCCATCGTCGGCCTGCATGGCACACGTATCGAGAAATTGGAGGCGCTGGCCGCCGAACTGGGCGACCGGGTCAAGCTTTTCCCGGCCAATCTTTCCAACCGCGACGACGTCAAGGCGCTCGGCCAGAAGGCGGAAGCTGACCTCGAAGGCGTCGACATCCTCGTCAACAATGCCGGCATCACCAAGGACGGGTTGTTCGTGCGCATGGCTGACGCCGACTGGGATAGCGTGCTCGAGGTCAACCTGACCGCCGTGTTCCGGCTGACCCGCGAGCTTACCCATCCGATGATGCGGCGCCGCCATGGCCGCATCATCAACATCACTTCAGTGGTTGGCGTCATGGGTAATCCCGGCCAGACCAACTATTGCGCCTCCAAAGCCGGTATGATCGGCTTTTCCAAATCGCTGGCGCAGGAGATCGCCACCCGCAATATCACCGTCAACTGCGTCGCCCCGGGCTTCATCGAATCGGCGATGACCGCCAAGCTCAACGACAAGCAGAAAGAGGCGATCATGGCGGCGATCCCGACCCGGCGCATGGGCACGGGCGCCGAAGTCGCCTCAGCCGTCGCCTACCTCGCTTCCAACGAGGCAGCCTACGTCACCGGCCAGACCATTCATGTGAATGGCGGCATGGCAATGATCTAACACTTGGGAAAACGCTTCATTCCGTCTTGGATGCACGGGATTTTTCGTGTAATGCCGCCCGCAACCCGGCGGTTCGGGCAAAAACCGGTCCTGTTCCGCTGCGTTTCCGGCAGGACCATCTTTCAGCTTGATTAGCGGCATTCTGCCCGCTAACGAAGACAGACAACCAAAAGACGAGGATGCCCAAATGAGTGACACCGCAGAGCGCGTCAAGAAGATCGTCATCGAGCACCTTGGCGTCGATGCCGACAAGGTGACGGAGCAGGCGAGCTTCATCGATGATCTGGGCGCGGACAGCCTCGACACGGTCGAACTTGTCATGGCGTTCGAAGAAGAGTTCGGTGTCGAAATCCCGGACGACGCCGCCGAGACCATCCTGACTGTTGGCGATGCGGTGAAATACATCGACAAGGCCTCCGCCTGACGCTATTTGCAGTCATCACCGGGGAGGACCTGCGATGAGGCGTGTCGTCGTCACGGGCCTTGGGCTGCTTTCGCCGTTCGGCATGGGCTTCGAGCACAGCTGGAAGGAGCTTCTGACCGGCCGCAGCGCAGCCAAGCGCATCACCGAATTCGAGGTGGAAGATCTTGCCTGCAAGGTCGCCCACGTCATTCCGCGCGGTGACGGCTCCAATGCCACTTTCAATCCTGAAGCCGTTCTCGAGCCGAAGGAACTGCGCAAGATCGGCGACTTCATTCTGTACGGGATCGCGGCCGCCGACGAGGCACTCAAGGATTCCGGCTGGCAGCCGAAGACGCATGAGGAACAGTGCGCCACCGGCGTGCTGATCGGTTCGGGCATCGGCGGCATCGAAGGCATCGCCGAGAATGCGATGATCCTCAAGGAACGCGGTCCGCGCCGCATCAGCCCATTCTTCATCCCTGGCCAGATCATCAACCTCGTCTCCGGTCAGGTCTCGATCCGGCATGGGCTGAAAGGCCCCAACCATGCCGTCGTCACCGCTTGCTCGACCGGTGCGCACGCCATCGGCGATGCCGCCCGGCTGATCATCTGGGGCGATGCCGACGTTATGGTCGCAGGCGGCGCCGAAGCGCCGGTGACGAGACTGTCGGTCGCCGGGTTCGCCGCTTGCCGCGCGCTCTCCACCGAGCGCAACGATGCGCCACAAACGGCCTCACGCCCCTATGATCGCGATCGCGACGGCTTCGTCATGGGCGAGGGCGCCGGTGTTGTCGTGCTCGAGGAGCTCGAACACGCCAAGGCCCGCGGCGCCAAGATCTATGCCGAGGTCACCGGCTACGGTCTGACCGGCGACGCCTATCACATCACCGCGCCTGCCGAGGACGGCGACGGCGCTTTCCGTTGCATGACCGCGGCGCTGAACCGGGCGAAGCTGACGCCGGCCGATGTCGACTACATCAACGCGCACGGCACCTCGACCATGGCCGATACGATCGAACTCGGCGCCGTCGAGCGGCTGGTCGGCAACGCCGCCTCGAAGATATCGATGTCGTCGACCAAATCGTCGATTGGCCACCTGCTGGGCGCGGCTGGTGCTGCCGAGGCGATCTTTTCGATCCTCGCCATTCGCGACAACATCGCGCCGCCGACCATCAATCTTGACAATCCGGAGCGCGAAACGGCGATCGACCTGGTGCCGCACAAGCCGCGGGCCCGGCAGATAGACGTGGCGCTGTCCAACTCCTTCGGCTTCGGTGGCACCAACGCCTCGCTCGTCTTCCAGCGCTACAATGGCTGACCGCTCTGCCGGTTTCCGTCTGCCGTCAATTTTGCCATATTCGCCCCTACTCTGCCCGAGGGGATTCGTCGCAAGATCAAATGGTAGGGCGCTATGAACACAAATCCGGCCGATAACGGGGAATTCGGGCAACGGCCAGCAACGCCCACGCCCGGCCCGATCGTGCCGAAGACGGCCAGCGAGGCGTTGCGGCCCGAGGCCGGCACGCCGCCGCCGAAGCGCTCGCGTGCCTCGCGCAGCCAGTTCGTCGTGTTCATGAACTTCGTCATCTCTTCGGTGATGCTGATGGTGCTGGCGGCAGGCGTTGCGCTGTATTTCGGCAAGCAGGAGTTCAACGAGCCCGGCCCGTCGGCCAATGGCGACACTTTCCTGGTCAAGCCGAATAGCGGCGTCCAGGAGATCGCCGACCAGCTTGAGCGGCGAGGGCTGATCAGCGACGCCCGCATTTTCCGCCTTGGCGTGCGCGCCTTCGGCAATGATTCCGCCCTGAAGGCCGGCGAATACGAGATCAAGCCGCAGGCGTCGATGCACGATATCATGGAACTGCTGAAGAGCGGCAAGTCGGTGATGTATTCGCTGACCATCCCCGAGGGGCTGACGGTCGAGCAGGCGCTGCAACGGATCGCCGAGCAGGACGCGCTGACCGGCGATATGCCGTCGACCACTCCACCTGAGGGCAGCCTCGCCACCGACACGCTGCGTTTCACCCGCGGCGCAACACGCCAGCAGATGGTCGACAAGCTTCTGGCCGACCAGAAGAAGCTGGTCGACGAGGTCTGGCAACGCCGAGCGCCGGATCTGCCGATCGCCAACGTTGAGGATTTTGTCACCCTGGCCTCTATCGTCGAGAAGGAGACCGGCAAGGGCGATGAACGCTCGCGCGTAGCCGCCGTCTTCCTCAACCGGCTGGCCAAGGGTATGCGGCTGCAGTCGGACCCGACCATCATCTACGGCCTGTTCGGCGGCAAAGGCAAACCCATCGACCGCCCGATCTATCAGTCGGACATCCAGAAGCCGACGCCCTACAACACCTATCTGATCAACGGGTTACCGCCGACGCCGATCGCCAATCCCGGCCGTGCGGCGCTGGAGGCTGTCGCCAATCCGTCGAAGACCAGCGATCTCTACTTCGTCGCCGACGGCAGCGGCGGGCACGTCTTTGCCTCGACGCTCGATGAGCATAACGAGAATGTCGCTCGCTACCGGGCACTGCTGAAAAAGCAGGCGCAGGACGCCGCCAAGGCCGGAGCAACCAATACCGGAGCCGACACGCCGGCGGGAGCCATCGTTGACGATGCAGGCCCCACCGCCGCCCAGTAGGGCCGGACGCCATCAGTTTGGCCCTGTGCATATCCGGGTGGATGTGCAAGGGCTGCCATGGCATTGAAATTCACATGGTCCTGTCCGGAGAAAATCGCTCCGGCTTGAGGGGCATTCGGCAAAGGGACGCACGGCTACATGAACTTGCAGAGCATGACCGGTTTTGCGCGCAGTGTCGCCGAACACGACGGCACTTCGATTGCCTGGGAAGCCAAGTCCGTCAACGGCAAAAGCGTCGAGGTCAGGCTGCGGCTGCCGCAAGGTTTCGACCGGTTGGAGCCGGCCGTCCGGCAGACGGTGCAGAAGCGTTTTGCGCGCGGCAATTTCCAGATGACGCTGACCATTGGCCGCGCCGCCGGCGCGCAAGCGCAACCCGTGGTCAACGAGGCTTTCCTGAAGGATCTGGCGGGCTTGGCCAAGCGGCTGCAGGAGCAGTTCGGAGTAGCCCCTGCGGCGGCCGACGGCCTGCTTGCGCTGCGCGGCGTCCTCGACATTCCCGAAACCATCGAAACCGAAGAGGCGCGCAGTGCGCTCGATACCGCAATACTGTCGGCGCTGGAAGCAGCACTGAACGGGCTGCACCAGGCGCGCCAGGGCGAAGGTGCGGCACTTCGTTCCCTGCTGTCCGGCCATATCGATGCCATCGAGGCGCTGACGCTGCGGGCCGAGGCCGATCCATCACGCGAACCGGCCACGATCCGCGAAAGGCTCGCCGAGCAGATCCGCCTGTTGATGGACGCGTCTGCCAACCTGGACGCCAGCCGGCTGCATATGGAAGCGGCGTTCCTGGCCACCAAGGCCGACATACGCGAGGAGATCGACCGGCTGAAGACACATGTGGCGTCAGGCCGGGCGCTGCTCGGCGGCGGCGGCGCCATCGGCCGCAAGCTCGATTTCCTGGCACAGGAATTCAACCGCGAATCGAATACGCTGTGTTCCAAGTCGAATGCTGCCGCGGTCACCGCCATCGGGCTGGAACTGAAGGCGGTCGTCGACCAGTTTCGCGAACAGGTCCAGAATCTGGAATGATCCCGATGCCAAGCCACATGACTGCCAAGCCCCATGACCGCTAGGGATGTGGGTTCCCGCATTCGGCGCCGCGGGCTGATGCTGGTCTTGTCGTCGCCGTCAGGCGCCGGCAAGTCGACGATTGCGCGCAATCTGCTGGAGAGCGATTCCAGCCTGGAATTGTCGGTCTCGGTCACCACGCGGCCACGCCGCGGCAGCGAGATCGAGGGCGTCCATTACCACTTCCGTACCATGCGCGAGTTCGAGCGGCTGCGCGATTCCGATGCGCTGCTCGAATGGGCGGAGGTGCACGGCAATTGCTACGCGACGCCGCGCGAGCCGGCTGAACAGGCGCTGGCCGAAGGCCGCGACATGCTGTTCGACATCGACTGGCAAGGCGCTCAGCAGCTCAAGGAGAAGATGCGCGCCGACATCGTCTCGATATTCATCCTGCCGCCATCGATGAAGGAATTGAAGGCGCGGCTGAAGCGTCGCGCCGAGGACCAGGAAGCGGTGATCGAGACGCGGCTCAAGAACGCCCGCAACGAGATCGAGCACTGGAAGGAATATGATTTCGTCATCGTCAACGACGATCTCGACCGCGCTTTCGCCGAGGTGCGCGGCATCGTCACCGCCGAACGGCTCAGACGCGATCGCCGGCCCGGCCTGTTCGATTTCGTCTCGGGGCTGCTCGACGAGAAGACGGATTGATCAACGCGCTATCCCCTCGACCAGGATCAGATTGCGGCTGAGCGCGGCGTCGCGCAGCTCCAATGCAGCGGCGTATTCGGCCGAGCGATACCAGCGCCGCGCCGTGTCCATGTCGGGGAATTCGACGATGATCAGCGGCCCGGGAGACCAGTCGCCTTCCAACATTTCCACCTTGCCACCGCGTACCAGATAGCGCCCGCCGTGCTGGGCGATGGGGGCAGCCGCGCGGATGCGATAAGCTTCGATCGCCTCTGCGTCGCGGATCGTGACGTCGGAAATGACATAGGCGGCCATTGCTTGTCTCCGGGCAGGTTTGTCCGGCTATCTATGCCGTGAGAGCGGAAATTCCACGCAGACGCGTCCCGGCATCACACCGCGTTGGTCAGGCGAACGAACTCCTCGACGCTCAGCGTCTCGGCGCGCCTGGTCGGATCGATGCCGGCACGGGCAAGCAGCGCCTCGCCGCCGAGGCTTTTCACGCTCTGCCGCAGCATTTTCCGGCGCTGGCCAAACGCCGCTTCGGTGACGCGGCTGAGCCGTTTCACCTCTGCCGGCAAGGGGCTGGCGCGCGGCACCAGATGCACGACCGAGGACGTCACCTTGGGTGGCGGCGTGAACGCCTGCGGCGGCACGTCGAAGGCAATCCTCGCCTCCGTCCGCCAGCCTGCCAGCACGCCGAGCCGACCATAGGCATCGCTGCCGGGGCTGGCTGCAATGCGTTCGGCGACCTCGCGCTGGAACATCAGTGTCATCGATGTGTAGAAGGGCGGCCACTCGGTAACGGTCAGCCAGCGGATCAGCAATTCGGTGCCGATATTGTAGGGCAGGTTGGCAACGATTTTCGCCGGCCCGCCGCCTCCCGGCACTCCTTTTGCAAGCGCTGCAAAATCAGCTTTCAGCGCATCGCCGGCTACGATCTCTAGCCGGCCCGGATAGTGGTTCGCGATCTCGGCCAAGGCCGCCAGGCAGCGCTCATCGCGCTCGATGGCGACGACCCGCCGGGCGCCGTTGAGGAGCAGGGCCCGGGTCAGCCCGCCCGGACCGGGACCGACCTCGATAACCGTAACGTCGCTCAGGTCGCCGGCGGTTCGCGCAATCTTGCTTGTCAGGTTAAGGTCGAGCAGAAAATTCTGGCCCAGCGCCTTTTTCGCCTGCAGCCCATGGCGCTCGATCACCTCGCGCAGTGGCGGCAGGCCGTCTATGCTCATCGGGCTGGGCTCATCAGGCGGGCTCATCGGGTTAAGGCCATCGAATATGGCTGATTGGGCTCAGGGCCTACGGCCTTTTCCCGGTATCGGCAAGAACGCGAGCGAGTTTCAGCGCTGCAATCAGGCTGCCGGCACGGGCGATGCCCTTGCCGGCGATATCGAAGGCGGTGCCGTGGTCGGGCGAGGTGCGGACGAAGGGCAGGCCGAGCGTGACGTTGACCGCCTCGTCAAACGCCAGCGCCTTGGCCGGGATCAGCGCCTGGTCGTGATACATACAGAGCGCCACGTCGTAGCCGGCGCGGGCGCGAGCATGAAACAGCGTGTCGGCCGGCAACGGCCCGAAGGCGTCGATCCCTTCCTGCCTCAGCCGGTCGACCGCCGGGCGCACGATCCGCTCGTCTTCGGTGCCCATGGTGCCGCCTTCGCCGGCATGCGGGTTGAGGCCGGCAATGGCGAGCCGCGGCTTGGCAATTCCGAAGCGGTTCGCAAGGTCGGCGGCGGTGATGCGGCCGGTGGCGACGATAAGGTCCGTCGTCAGCGCTTTCGGCACCTCGGCCAGCGCGATGTGGATGGTGACCGGCACGGTGCGCAGGTCCGGTCCGGCAAGCAGCATCACCGGTGTCACTTCGGTGCCGGTGTGAAGCGATGCCAGATGCGCCAGATATTCGGTGTGGCCGGGAAAGCGAAAGCCGGCGTCGTAGAGCGGCTTCTTGGCAATGGGGCAGGTGACGACTGCGGCAGCGCGGCCGGCCAGGCAATCGGCAACTGCGCAGTCGATCGCCTCGATGATGCCGGCGGCGTTGGCTGGATCCGGGCGGCCGGGACTGTCGACGAAACGGGCAGCAAGCGCCACCACCGGCAGAGCGCGCGAAAACACCCCCGGCGCTAACGCCGGCGTCGTCTCGGCAATCGCGATATCGGTGCCGAGCCTGTGCGCTCGCGCGGCAATCAGTGCCGGATCGGCAAGGAGATAAAATGACGGAACGCCAGCGCTTTCGCGGGCCTGCCAAGCAGCGATGGCGATGTCCGGCCCCACGCCGGACGGATCGCCGACGCTCAACGCCAGCGGAAGCTCTGCGTCAGCCACGGCGCGTCGACTTCAGCGCTCGATTATGCGGGCTTTCTTCCGCAACTCCTCGACATATTTCTTCGAGAGCTCGTCGGCGTTCTTGTCGCTCGAACCTTCACTCTGGAACACCATCTGCGCGGCTTTGTCGTCTGACACTTCGCGCGACGAGCAGATGCCGATGAATTCGACACCGCGGTCGGTTTCGCGCGTCGTGGTGGCGCCGCCGACCTTTGTAGCCTTTATCTGCTCGGCCCAGTCCGCCGGCAATTGCGGCGCCAGCACCCGGCCGAGATCGCGAACGGTGACATCGATCAGGCCCTTGGCGAATTCGCGCGTGGTGTTGCAGCCGTTGAAGCGGGCGCGCATAGCGTCGGCTTCGCGTTTGCGCTTGGCCAGCGTCGCGCTGCGCTCGGCCGCCGGCACCACGAAGATGACCTGCTGCAGCATGTACTCTGTGGCGCTCGGTTTGCTGCCGCCTTTTTCGAGCATGCGCTTGACGAGGTCCTGCTCGCTCATGGCGCCGCCGCCGTCGCTAGAACGGTGACGCGCGGTCAGCGCCTGGTTCCAGGCCATCTGCGCCCGGATAAAGTCCTTGAAATGCTCCTTGGTGACGCCGGATTGCGCCATCGCGCCGTCAAGCTGCTTGAGCGGCATCTTGTTGCTGGTGGCGAAACGCTGATAAGCGGCATCGACCTGCTCGTCGCTGATGCGGATGCCGAGCCGCCGGGCTTCGGCCAGGCGCAGCGTCTGGTCGATCATTTCCTGGCCGGCATCGCCCTTTCTGTGCTGCAGGCGCAGGAAAGCGGCCCGATGCTGGATGTCGCCGGTGGTGATCGGTATATTGTTGACGACGTATTTGATCTCGGTGGCGAAAACTGGCCGCGTCACCGCGGTGGTCGAGAACGCCACCAGCAGCGCGAACCCTGCCGAAAAGAGGTATTTCCTCATCGAAAGCATCCCAATTCCATCCCGATTCAGCCGAACCTATCCCAGTTCAGGCCGTCAAAATTCGTGCCTGCTCTATGCGGCGAAACAATGTCGTCCGCCAGCCGCCCCGTTGCCGACCGCTGCCCGTTATTGAATGGTGTCGATGGAGCGTTGCGACGAGCCGAAATCGCCGAGCGTGCGGAACGACAGGTTGAAGCCGACGTTCTGCGATACTTCCTTGGTGTTCAGGTCACGTCTTTCCGAAAACGTCATCAAATAGGTAAAGCACGAATCACTATAGGCAAAGCCGACCCCGTCCTTGACCAGAACGCTCTGCTCCAGATCATATGTGCCGGTGCCAAAGACGCGCCAATTCTCGGCAAGATGTGTCGAGGCGCCGAGCGTAACCTCATGGCGATCGGTTGAGAAGCCATAGAGTGGCTGCGCCTGGATGAAGGCGTATTTGGCGCTCAGCGATACCGGCAGGCCTGAAAAGGCGGCCTTTACCTCAGCGCGGCGGATCTCGAAGCTTTGCTCGTCGAAACGGCCGCTGACCGAGCCGGAAAACCCGCTGGGGCTGTTGAAGCCGACAAGGCCGACATAGTCGGAGGTTGCAGTTTCAAGGCCTGAATAGGCGCCGACATTGACCAGGTCCGGCGTGCCGAACGAGTTCTGGCCGCCCAGCTGGTAGGATTGGCCGAACACCGCATTGGTGCCCCAGCCATTGTCATATGCGCCGGAATAGCGCAGCCCGACATTGGCGCGTGTGCCGCCTTCCATGCGGTCATAGCCCGAGAATTTGTCGCGCTCGAACAGCGTCGTGGCGTCGAAGACGAAGCTCTGGGCGTCCTCGTTGGGGACCGCCAGCCCGCCGACATATTGCTCGTTCGGACGCATGAATACCTGCGCCATCGGTTCGAAGACATGGCTGGAACTGGTCATCGAAAACAGCACCGGCCAGCGCATCTCAAGGCCGGCGGTCGCCATGTAGCGGGCAAGCGATGAACGCATATCGTCCTCGACGCCGAGATTGGTCGCCATCTGGTTGACGGCGTCGAGCGAGGCCGAGGAGGCGTTGACGTAGCCGGCGTCGCCGCGCAGCGCCAGGAGCGGTGTCAGCAGCAGCCCGCCATCGGTGGTGAAGGTGCGCTTCCATTCGGCTTCCGCGGTAAGGCGCCCGGATTGACCGTCGATGCCGCGGACGTTGTTGACGGACGAAGGGATGCCCGAATTTGCAAGAGCCGTATCGAGCCTGTCGCGGTCAATGACCCGCGCGTTGACGTCGAACGACAGCTGCCCGCCGGCCACCGGCGTGTCGGGGATATAGGCGTAGTCGAGCGAGGGCAGCACCCAGGGCTGCTTGGCGGCGCGTGCAGTCGGATCGCTGGCGAGCGTGTCTTCCTGAACCTCAAAGTGCATGGCGCGCACGTCGAAGTAATTGCGATCGTTGAGCCCCGTCAGGTACACGTCGGAGCGGTGCACGCTATCGTTGAAGCCATCGATGTCGTAGGTGCGCGCGAAATTCTTATCGCTCTGCAGCAGGATGTCCCAGCCGAAGTCCCAGCGCGGGTTGATGGCGAACTGGCCCTGGGTGCCCATCATGCCGCGGAACCTGTTCGGGTCGCCTTCGGTACCCGAATTCACGTTGTGGCCATTGTCGTCGATGAAGGCGTCGGGATTCTCCTGCCGGATGCCCGCAATCTTCAGGCTGTACTGACCGTTGTTGAAGCGCTGCCTCCACTCGGCCTCACCGAGGAAACCTTGCTTGGTATAGCCGCTGCCAGTGACAGTGAGATCGTAGGTCGGCGAGAGCGCGAAATAATAGGGGACTTTAACACCGACGCCGAGATCGCTCTTGTAGGCGACGCCGGGGATCAGGAAGCCGCTCTTGCGCTTGACCGTTGGGTCGGCGATCTCGAAAGCCGGCAGATAGGCCAGCGGAAAGCCGAAGAACTCGAAATTCGAGTTCTCGAAGCGAACCGTCTTCTTCTCGCCGTTCCAGATGATCTTCCTGGCCTTGATACGCCAGGTCGGCGCTTTGTCGGGCTTGTCCTCGCACGGCTCGCAGGCGGTGTAGACGCCATTGTGGAACGTCGTCAGCACGCCGCCCATGCGCTCCGCGCTTTCGGCGGCGAAATACGCCTTGTCTATGGTCTCGACCCGCAGCGCGTTGACGAAGCCGTCGGCGAAATCGTCAGTGATGTCGGCATGCTGCGAATAGATTTTGGTGCCGTCGCTATTGACGAGTTCGACATTGCCGCTGGCGACGAGGCGTTTGGTGTTGCGGTTGTATTCGACCCGCTGGGCGACGAGACGGTTGCCGCCGTAGTCGATCTGGACGCCGCCGACGGCCGTCACGGTCTGCTTGTCGTTGTCGTAGACCAGCGTATCGGCTGCCAGCAGCATCTGCGTGCCGCTCGGAACCTTCGTTGCCAGCTCACTGACGTCCTGGGCGAAAGCCGGAGCAACCGGGGCGGCGCTGGCAAGCAGGCATGCCAAGGCGCTCGCCGCAGAGAGGCGTGCCAAACCGGCGTGCCTATGGCTGCGCAAAACCGCCTCCCTCACTAGCCGTCTTCCTTGTATAGCAGGAATGTCACCCCGAAGAACATAGCCACGACAACCGGGACCCAAGCCGCTACGGCCGTGGGTACGAATCCCGCTACGCCGAATGCCTTGACCAGCACCGAAACGACATAAAGCAGAAACCCGGCCACGATGCCACCCAGAATCATCGTTGCCGACTGCCCCATCCTCGCAAATCGCATTGATACCGTTGCCGCAATCAGCGTCATCGCGACAAGCAGGAACGGCAGCGCAATCAGGGAATTGAACTGCATGGCGAAGGCATTTGCCTTGAGGCCGAAGGAGCGGGCCACTTCGATCTTGCCGGGCAGATCGTAGAAGGGAATGGTCTCAGGGCGCGCCAACCGCTCTTGCACGAATTCCGGCTTGAGATTGGTCGGCAGCCGATCGCTGGGTAACGACTGGATGGTACCGTCCCGGAACACCTTGACGTCCTGCAATTCCCAGTAGCCGTCCCGCAAAAAGGCGCGCGCCGCATCCTTGCGCTCGATGATGTCGCCTTGCGGGCTGAAGCTGAAGAAGACCGCGTCGGCCATCTCCAGGCCTTGATTGAGAATGGCGCGCGCGCCGATGATGGTGTCGCCGGCGTTGGTTTTCTGCCTGATCCAGGGCGCAGCATCGGCCGAGACGCTGTTCGACTTGCCCGAACGGAGCTGGGTCTCGATCTCCTCGGACCAGGAATAGGCGTGCGCGGCTACCGGATTGATGACGCCGACCGACAAGGCTCCAAACAGCAGCGCCCCGATGCAGCACGGCAGCAGGAATTGCCATGCGGAAACCCCGGCGGAACGGGCAATGACCAATTCGTATTTGCGGTTGAGCGACACCAACGTCGCCATCGCCGAGAACAGGCCGACGAACGGCACCGTCTGCAGCATGATCATCGGCATCCTGAGCCCCGAAATGGCGAACGCAGTTGCGTAGGTGAAGCCCGGCACGCCAGTCGTGCGGCCGGAAAGCTCGGTGAAATCGATCAGGAACACCAGCGCCAAGAGGCCGATGAAGAACCAGATGGTGATCGTCACATAGCGAAAGAAGAAGTACCGACCCAGAGTCCAGCCCATCAGCCGGCTCCCTGTCCGGATGCGCCACGCCCGGCAAAACGGAGCTTGATGGCGCTCCAGCCGTCACTGAAGCGGCCGGCAAGATTGGTTATCCAATCGGCCCAGGCAATCGGCAGTTCCATGGTCCGGTTGGAAACAATGAACCAGATGGCGATCGCCGATGCCACGATCGGGACGCCGTAGACCATATAGGCATATTGCGGCACCTTGTCGGCCTTGCCGGCGGCAAAGAACCCGAGCCAGCGCACGAACAGCGCGATCGCGATTGCCGTGATCAGCGGGTGCACACGCGCCTCGCGATGCGAGCGCGCATCTCCGGCAACGGCGAGCGCGATCAGCGCGAAGACGAGCGAATAGGACCACTCGGAAAAACGCTGGTTGAGCTCGGCCAGGTACCTGTTCGGCTTTTGCTGGTACATCTTGTCGTTCGGACTGGGATTGAGCAGATACTGGGTCGTCCGGTCCTTCGGCAAAAGCAGGATATCAGATGATGCCGACATGAAAGCGGACAAGTCGAAGGCGTAGGAGGTGAACCGGATCACCGAGAGGTCGCCGGTCATGGTTTTGCGATGGATGACGCCGTCATTCATCATCAGCACCTTCTCGTCGCCGCGTTCGATGATGCTGCCGGTCTTGGCGTAGTAGATGAGATTGACGCCTTCTTCGCGCGAATCGGCGACGAAGATGCCGCCGAGGCGGTTGTCGGGAAGCCGTTCGCCAACCTGCAGGAACAGGCCGTCGTCGATCTTGCGGAAGGTGCCTTCCTGGATGATCAACGACAACAGATCGGCACGCGATGACGCAATCAACTCGCGGTTCTTCTGGCGTGCGTAAGGGTCGACGCCATTGTCGACGGCGAAGGAAAAAACGCTGGCTGCAAGTGCCAGAAGCATGATCGGCCTGACGATGGTCCAGCGTGAAGCGCCGGCGGCATTGATGACGGCCAGCTCCGAATCAGAATTCATCACGCTGAGGATCTGGGCGACCGCGACCACCAGGGCGAACGGCACGACGATCGGAACGATCGTCGGGATGATCAGCGCTGCGACTTCGAAGAAGGTGAGGGCCGACTGACCGCTATCGGTGACGAGGTCGATGCGGGCGAGCACCTGAGTCGTCCAGACGATCGCCAGCGTCCAGACAAGCGCCAGCGCGAATACCGCGAAAGCACGGCGCATGATGTAACGTTCAACGACCTTCATGAAGGCTTTTCTCGGCGATTTCGAACGGCATCATGCCTTGGAACAAGGTAGTCGTCCGGCGCCGGCTGCACAACTGGCTCAGTTTGGCGGTTCGATCTGGGTTCTGTCCCGGATCGCAAATTCCGCTGGGCCGGAGTGTCGGCGGCAATGGATAAGAAAGGGCGAACATTGTTGGTTAACAACAGGTTGCGGCGGGAAGCGGGGCCGTGCCGCGACGAATCGTGGATGGTTCGATATCGCATATGGGAGCGATTTCGGCCAAAGTCTTGTCAAATGCGGCAAAACGACCAAATGTCGCGCCGGTCGCGACCGCCGCGGCGTGATAAGACGGGTCAGGATCTGTTGAGCCCCAGCATGGAAGCGGAAAAATTGCGCGGTCAAACCGGTCGGGAAGCGGTCTTTGACGGCGCGATCGTGGTCGGGGCCGGCGCGGCCGGCCTTGCCGCCGCCCACGCCTTGATGAAGGCCGGCGTACCGACGCTCGTCCTGGAAAAGGAGAGCCGGCTTGCCGAACCCTGGCATCGGCGGCACCAGCGGCTGCACCTCAATACGCATCGCGATCTCTCGACGCTGCCCGGCGTCGGCTATCCCGCAGGCACCCCGGCTTTTCCGCATAAATCGGCCGTCATTCGCCATCTGAACGATTTCAGCCAGGCGCATGGTCTGCCGGTCGCATTCGGCGTTGCCGTTGAAGAGATCACGTTCGATGGCGATCACTGGACCGTGCGGACGAACGCCGGACGTCGTCTGGCGCGTCATGTCGTCGTCGCCACCGGGCGCGACCGGCAGCCGTTTATTCCTGCGTGGAAAGGCATGAAGGATTTTGCAGGCCGGATTATCCATTCGGCCGATTTTGGCGAGGCGAAGGACTACGTCGGCAAAAGGGTGCTGGTCGTCGGAGCCGGCAATTCGGGGTTCGACGCACTCAACCATCTTGCGAATGCAGATGCCCAAAGCATCTGGCTGTCGGCCCGCAACGGCCCGTCGCTGCTGCCGAAACGCATCGGCAAGGTCGCCGTCCACAGGCTTTCACCGTTGATGGCGAGCTTGCCGGTGCGGCTGGCCGATGCGGTGATGGCGACAACCCAGCGCCTGGTTTTCGGCGACCTGACGAAATTTGGGCTTCCGCCGGCTCCTATAGGCGGTGCGAGCCGTCTGAGCGCCGACTACACCGCGATCGCAGCCGATGACGGCGCCGTCCGCGCCATAAAGGCAGGCACGATCGTGGTGGTGCCACCATTGCGGGAATTTACCCACGACGGCATCGTATTGAATGACGGCAGGTCGATCACGCCCGATATCGTCATTGCGGCGACCGGCTATCGCACCGGTCTGGAGCAGATGTTCGGCAAGCTCGGCGTTCTCGACGGCAAGGGCGTTCCGCTTTTCAACGGCGGCGATGCCGATCCGAAATTGCCCGGTCTGTGGTTTACCGGCATGCGGCCGAGCATTCGCGGTTGTTTCGCTAACGCCCGCATTCAGGCCAGGGCGATAGCGGCGCGGATTGTCAAGCAGCGATGATGAGCCGGACTATGCCGACTGTTCCGCCCGCAATAGACACGCCTTGTTGAAAGGTGCTCGAACCGAAAGGTCAATGGTCATGACGCCAGTCAGCATTCGCTACATGGTCGATGATGTCGCCGCCTCGATCGACTTCTACTGTGGACATCTGGGCTTCGCTGTTGAACAGGACGCGCGACCGGCTTTTGCTTCCGTGACACGCGGCGCTTTACGGCTCCTTCTAAGCGGCCCCGGCAGTTCGGGTGCACGGGCGATGCCGGATGGCCGGCAACCGGTGCCGGGAGGTTGGAATCGCATCCTGTTGGTGGTGCCGGACCTGAAAGAAGAGGTTGCGCGCCTCAAGAGTGCTGGACTTGTCTTTCGCAACGATATCATAACGGGCGTCGGCGGTTCCCAGACGCTGCTCGAAGATCCATCGGGCAATGTTATCGAGCTGTTTCAACCCGCCGCTCACTGACGAACGTTTCTCGCAATAATCCAACTCACTTCCCCGAAAGCAGGACATGATGAATTCGAGACCCTCGATCGCCTTTGCCAAATTCGCCGCGCCCAAAAAAGGCAGCGTTTTCGTTCTGGTGACCGACGAGGGCGGCCTCAGCGATGCCGCCAGGGCTTGCGATCCGGCAAAGACCCTCGAGCGGGCTTTTCCGGTCGCCGACTTCACCGGCAAATTCGCCAGCCTGGTCGAAGTGCTGGCACCGGAAGGGACATCGATCGAGCGGCTGGTGGCGGTCGGTGCCGGCAAGGGCTCCAATCTCGATGATTACGCCTGGCTGAAGCTCGGCGGCACGATTGCCGCATCCTTTCGCAAGGCAACCGAAGTGGCCGTCGTGCTCGATCTTCCCGGTGCGGCCGTCAGCGGCAGGCAAGCCGTTCAGCTTGCAGCGGGCATCCTGCTGCGCAGCTATTCCTTCGACAAGTACAAGACCAAAAAGAACAATGGTGACGACAGGGGCGAGCCAAAAAAGCCGGTCAAGGTGACTATTCACACCGCCGATCCGGCAGCTGCAAAGAAGGCCTTCGCCGATGAAGCGGCGGTGATCGACGGCGTCTTGCTGGCGCGCGATTTGGTCAATGAACCGGCCAATGTTTTGGGACCGGTGGAATTCGCCGCCCGCATCGCCGAACTGGAGGCGCTCGGCGTCACGGTCGAGATCCTGGCCGAGAAGGAGATGAAGAAGCTCGGCATGGGTTCGCTGCTGGGCGTAGCGCAGGGTTCGCCGCGTGGCGCCCGCATCGCGGTCATGCGGTGGGACGGCGGCAAGGCCAAGGAAAGCCCGGTCGCCTTCGTCGGCAAGGGCGTCACCTTCGACACCGGCGGCAATTCGATCAAGCCGGCGTCGGGCATGGAGGACATGAAGGGCGACATGGGCGGCGCTGCTGCCGTCACCGGCCTGATGCACGCGCTGGCCGCGCGCAAGGCGAAGGTCAATGTCGTCGGCATTGTCGGGCTGGTTGAAAACGCCGTCGACGGCCACGCTCAGCGACCGGGCGACATTGTCACCTCGATGTCGGGTCAGACTATCGAAGTGCTCAATACCGACGCCGAGGGCCGCCTGGTGCTGGCCGATGCGCTCTGGTACTGCAACGACCGCTTCCAGCCGAAATTCATGATCAATCTGGCGACGCTGACCGGCGCCATCATGGTCGCGCTCGGCCAGCATTATGCCGGCCTGTTCTCCAACAATGACGAGTTGGCGGACCGGCTGACGGCGGCCGGACAGGCGACGCAGGAGCGGGTGTGGCGCATGCCGCTCGGTGCCGAATACGACAAGCTGATCGATTCCAAGAATGCTGACATGAAGAACATCGGCGGCCGCCATGGCGGCGCCATTATCGCCGCGCAGTTCCTGCAGCGCTTCGTCAAGGACACGCCCTGGGCGCATCTCGACATCGCCGGCACGGCGATGGGCGCGCCTTCCAACGAGATCAACCAGTCATGGGCTTCCGGCTTCGGCGTCAGGCTGCTCGACCGGCTGGTGCGCGATCATTACGAGCAATGAGCGGCTGGGGCGGGACTCCGACAATGTAGACTGAACGCATGGCCGAGATTCTGTTTTATCACCTGACCGAATCGACGCTGGAGGATGCGTTGCCCGGCCTCCTGGAGCGCAGTATCGATCGCGGCTGGCGTGCTGTGGTGCAGACCGGCACCGAGGAACGGCGCGACGCGCTGGACCAGCATCTGTGGACTTTCCGGGACGATTCATTCCTGGCCCACGCAACGGATCGCGAAGCCCATCCCGCCGAGCAGCCGGTGCTTCTGACCGTCGGCCCTGACAATCCGAACCAGGCGCAGATACGCTTCCTGGTCGATGGGGCGGTGCCGCCGGAGCTTGGCGGCTACCAGCGCGCCGTGTTCCTGTTCGACGGTCACGATGCAGCCCAGCTAGAGGCGGCACGCACGCACTGGAAGACAATGAAGGAGGCCGGCCACACCGTGACCTACTGGCAGCAAACGCCTGACCGGCGCTGGGAACGCAAGGCTTAGAGAATTTGCCGGCAAGGGAATCACTGGCGCCGCAAGAGTGCGACGACAAAAAGATGGACCGCCGGCTATTCAGAAGACCGGAGCAAGCCCGATGCCGCCCGATGAACGAACGCCAGGCATGCCGATAGATGCCGCACTTGTTCGCCGGCTGATTGCCGCGCAGTTCCCCAAATGGGCGGACCTGCCGGTAGAGACGGTCGAGCCTGGCGGCTGGGACAACCGCACGTTCCGGCTGGGCGACAGCATGTCGGTGCGGCTGCCGAGCGCTGCCGCCTATGTCGCCCAGGTCGAGAAGGAGCATCGCTGGCTGCCCCGCTTGGCGCCTCACCTGCCTCTGCCGATACCCGTGCCGCTGGCCAAAGGCGCGCCCGGGGAAGGCTATCTATGGCCTTGGTCCGTCTATCGCTGGCTTGGCGGCAGACCGGCGGCTGGTGGACTGATTGCCGATCTTACTGAGTTCGCCCGTTCGCTGGCCGGCTTTCTGGTTGCGCTCTACCGGATCGACGCTGCCGACGGGCCACCGGCAGGGCAGCATAATTTCCACCGCGGTGGCCGGCTTTCGGTCTACGACGCCGAGACCCGAGCCGCGCTCTCGGCGCTCGGCGGCCGCATCGACAAGGCCGCCGCCGAGGCCGTGTGGGCGCCGGGCCCGGGCGCCCCGTGGGCAACGCCGGCCCGGGGGGGGG